>JBBQSI010000098.1:0-9490 GCA_038213975.1 Chitinophagales bacterium | reverse complement strand
GAAGTCATTAAAGTAGTCTTTGTAAAAAATGATTGTCCGTATTTTACTTGTTGGGTTCAAGTTTTAAAGATACGAAAGTTGTCCAAATGTACAACAATTTTTTTGTCACTCAATTTGAAATCTAAGTCAGAATGTTGTTAGGAAAAATGGCGGCTTACTTGTGCATTCACGAAAGTACCTCTAAAAACTTTCGCAAATACAAGCAATACAAGCAATACAAGAGGATTTACGAAGCCTCTGCCAAATTCAACAATATCAAGTGTTCATTCATTCCTCTTTCAGTACTGCTAAGAGCTACCTCAGTAAAGTAACCATTCCTTGTTTACGTGTCACCTCTTTTGTTCCTGCATTCTTATAGACGACAGTGTATACGTAGACCCCTTGCGGCAGATCAAGATTTCTTTTTCGGCCGTTCCAGCCGTCGCGATAATCGTTGGTGGAAAATACCACGCCGCCATACCTGTCGTACACCTGCATCTTAAAATCGACAGGCTTGCAATCGATCATTGTTTTGAATACATCGTTTATGCCATCATAGTTAGGTGTAAATGCATTGGGTATAAAAGATGTACAGGGGCAATCTTTATAGTTCACCGTGAACGAGGTAAAGTCGCTTGAGCATTCATTGGTGGCTGTCAGTTCGTAGGTGAGCTCTTTTTGAATAATACGTTCCGGCGTTTTCACCCCATCGTTCCAGATGTAGGATTGGGCCGAAGGCGCCAGGGCATTCACCTCTAGCGTTTCTCCGGCGCAAAGTGTGGTATCCGAAATTTTGCGGAGCGTTACAGACACATCGGGATTAATCACCACTTGCACAGTAGCAGTATCCCTCAGGCAGCGGTTGTAGATAATTGCTTTGACTATGTAAGTACCAGGTCCGGGATACCGATGTGATGGCTTCTTCTGCAAAGAAAAATTACCTCCCCCTGAGCCGGGATCACCAAAATCCCAGCGGATGGAATCAAGCCTGTTGTAGATAGGGCTGAACTCCACCGGCTGATCAACACATGTGTTCTTCTTAAACTGGATACTGTTTTCTTTCGGCGTAAAGCTCGACGACCGTATATAATTGTAGTTGATAACTATCGCAGCTTTATCCAGGTTTATTTTGCCACCAAAATATCCCATGTCTGCGCCATATTTTGACGGATCCTCTATTACATCAATGGTTCTGTCAAATCCAAAATCACCGTAGCGGCGGCTGATATAGATTCGCCCGTCGGGCGCCAGTTGCATCGTTCTGCTTATTTGGTAACATGTTCTGAAACATACTACGCGGTTGCCTTTCCTGTTAATCCTGTATTTCGATTTCACAATGGCATCATAACTGTTGGCATTCAGATCCAACTGATACAGGTAATGAATTTTGATGTCGGCGTCTACGCCCTGTTCCTGCTCCCAGGAGCCGTAAAATAATTTGTTTCCATCTGCGCTCAACTCTACATCTTCAACCAGTTCCGGGCTTTCAACCGGGAAAACCTGTGGGTTAGAAAACTTCCCGGTATTATTATCAAAATCAAAGACGACTATATTGTTTGCAGCGGCATCCGGGAAAGCCATGCGTTCACCATTAGCCGATATCTTAAAATTGCCAAGCCCCAATTTCAATTTCTGCAACGGAAGCACACTTGCAGGCACAGACGTCACCACCGGCGTTGGGTCTACGCCATTTTTTGTGACCAGGAAGGCTGATAATGCGCCTGGTGAATGCCCGATGATCCACATATCTATTTGGTTGCAATGCCCTGTGCCCGCGATGGCGTAAGAAGCATCGTCTAACAAAGTGGTCGTAAATAAATTCCCGGAGGGCCGGGGATAAACGACTTCTTCAACATCGCCCGCCTTGTACATTTTGGTGGTGAAATAGATCAGCTTCTTTGAATTGGGATTGAGGCCGAGTTTGCCTTCCTCCTCGACACCGAACATGTAATAGAGGGAATCGTTATTAATATAGGGTGCAATTAGTGGCTTCACTCCGCTAAACCATGGCCAGTATTTGTTATACACCGGCAAAACAAAATTATCGCGATTCCAAACGGTATGCCCATCTGTATAAAACATCAGGCTGCCATTTTTATCACAAATAGAACTCATGTATCCCGGCAGGTCGGACGTAGGGGCGGTTGCTTTTGATTTGAAACGGGAAACGGGATTCGTATTGAAATTTAACCCGGTGCTGTCGCCGAAAACCCAAACATTATTCCGTTTTTGAGCAGTGCTTTGATAGGGAAGAACACAGCAAAACACCAGCGAGACAAAAATTGCCCAGTACCAACAAATCCTTACCGGGCAACAATTCATAGACTAAGAACGGTTTAATAGTACGATGGCAGCGCTTACTCAGGGTGGATGACAAAGAAAAATGGATGCGCAAAAAAAAAACCAATGACCCTGAAAACGGTAGGACATTCAAAGGAAAGAAATCGTTGCCTGTGACAATGTTATTTTAGAAAACCGGAGATTATATCCATTAAGCCGCCCCCGCCATTTTTCTGCTGCTGTTGCTGGGCTCCGCCGGCCAATTGTGAAAGGATACCACCAAGTCCGCCACTGGAGCCGGCTGCACCGCTTAAGATATCGGACAAGCCGCCGCCGTGTTGAGAAGCCACTTCGCTGCTTTTACCACCAGTAATAGAGTTGAGGATGTTGTCCAGCGAGAAAGTACTATCGGAAGAATCGTTGGTTTTATTGACCAGCCCGCCAAGGATGTTGGGGATGAGACTGGAAGAAACATTATTTGCCTGGTTACTGCCCAAGCCGAATTTGCTCATAAGCTTGCCTGCAAAATGCCCAACCATCATGCTTACAATCGGATTGCTCATAAGGCTTTTCCCGGAAGTATTGTTTTTACCGAAGAGTGAGAGCAGGTTTTCCGCTCCGCCGCCGGCAACAATATTTCGTAAACCTGAGGCAACTGTATTAGTGGCTTCGGCCACGACTGCATCGTTGTGCTCGTTTGGCACATCAGGATTATTGATTACGGAATCGCCGGCTACCTGCTTTACGAGGTTAAATATTTCTTGGAGCATTTGTAAAATTTTTAGATTGTTTCAGCAATATACAAAAACAAACCAGCAGCCGGTTGCGCTATCCACCCGAGCCAGCCGCTAATGATCATTTAACGGCAGGCCCCGCTCCCTGAACTCTTTCCAGTTGAGGTAACCGGGTGCTACACGTTGCTCCACCATGGTTATACAGTTTTCTACCGGGCAAATCAGTTCGCAAAGGTTGCAGCCAACGCATTCTTCTTCTTTAATGGCGTATGTATTATAAGGATTTCCCCCGGTGAGGCTGATGGATTGGTGGGAAGCATCTTCGCAGGCAATGTAACAAAGGCCGCAATGGATACATTTGTTTTGGTCGATGTGAGCGACATGGTGAAAGTTGATATCAAGATCTTCCCAATGTGTGAGCGTGCCAACCGACTTTCCTATGAAGTCTTCCAGCTTTTCAAAACCTTTTTCATCCATCCAGTTGTTGAGTCCGTCGCACAAATCTTCGATGATCCGAAAGCCCTGCTTCATAACGGCGGTGCATACCTGCACATTCGTAGCACCCAGCAGCATAAACTCGACCGCATCTTTCCAGGTGGAAATGCCGCCGATTCCTGAAATGGGAACCTTTCGGGTTGTCTCATCCTGCGCAATTGTCGCCAGCATTTTCAGTGCAATCGGTTTTACGGCAGGGCCACAATAACCACCAAAAACGCTCTTGCCTGCTACATACGGATTCGGGACAAAAGTGTCGAGGTCGATTCCTGTGACTGATTGAATAGTGTTGATAAGTGACAATGCATGCGTACCTGCTTCCACGCAGGCTTTGCCGCTTGGCACCACGGAATGAACGTTGGGTGTCAGCTTGGTGATCACTGGGATGTGCGCAGCTTCCATCACCCACTCCACGACCGTGCGGGCAATTTCAGGATCCTGGCCGACGGCGGCACCCATGCCCCTTTCTGTCATCCCATGCGGGCAACCAAAATTTAGTTCTATACCATGTGCACCGGTGTCTTCCACCTGTTTTATCAATTCGTGCCAGCTTTCCTTGTTGTTATCAGCCATGAGCGAAACGACCATTGCTCTGTCAGGAAATTCTTTCAACACTTCTTTAATCTCCTTCAGGTTTAGATCGAGTGGACGATCACTGATGAGCTCGATATTATTGAAGCCCATCACACGCTCTCCGTGATAATCGACTGCCGAATATCTTGACGAAACATTTTTTATCTGTGTGCCCAGCGTCTTCCAAACCACCCCACCCCACCCTGCTTCCAATGCCCGCATTACATTGATTTTCTTATCCGTGGGGGGCGCACTCGCCAACCAAAAAGGGTTGGGGGAGGTTATTCCCAGAAAGTTGCTCTTTATACTGGCCAAGGCTTGACTTTTATTTTAAATTTTGAATTTTATATTATAAATGCACAACTACATTCCAAACTATACATGCATTTAGGGAGAGATGTTTTCCTGGGTAGTTTTTACAATTTTAGTCAATACATTAATAATGTGATCGGCCGATTGTAAGTGCACTGTGTAATCTAAATCAGCTAATTTACTTTGAGACAATAATTTCAGCCAATAGCGTGTCTCTCTTGCTTCTTTTGCAGCTATGGCCATCTTAGATATAAAATCTTTTCTCGATTGTGCAGCAATTCCTTCCTCGACATTCGCACCAATAGCCGTTGCCGATCGAAGGAGTTGTTTTGATAGTATAAATTCTTTTTTTGCCACAAGCATCTGATATAATTTAATGACATCCAGAGAAAATTGGAATGTCAGGCTTTGTATCAGATTTTCAGTCTTCATTCAATAGATATTGATAACAATTTCTAAGTAATCTAAATTCTATAATTCAAAATCTAAAATAATCGAGTATCGCCTCCGCGCCTTCCTTCCCGGCCTGCACGGCATCCACCACTTCCTTACCACCATTTACTGCATCACCGCCGGCGAAAACGCCGTCCAGGTTTGTTGCATGATTGTCATTAGTCAATATCTTTCCTTTCTTATCTTCCACGCTCGATTCATTAATAAGTCGGAAGTACGGACTTTGCCCGGTTGCCTTTATCACCATATCCACATCCAGTTCAAATGTTTCACCGGTAGGAACTGGTGCCGGGCGGCCTGAATAATCAGGTACGCCCAATTGCATTTTCTCACAAATAAGTTTGGTTACCCTTCCTTCTTCGCCTATAATTTCTTTTGGTGAAGCAAGCCATTCAATATGGCAACCGTCCAGCATGGCAATGTCCAACTCGATTTGCGTACAATTTTTTTCGGCTGCACTTCGTCTATACACCAACGTTACCTCTTTTGCACCAAGCCGTTTTGCCTGTGTTGCCGCATCAATCGCCGTCATGCCCATGCCAATCACTGCAACCTTGTTTCCAACGGCGACATGCTCAAAACCTTTATCACGGATATTATATATGAACCGGATGGCATCCTCCACCCCCGCTAATTCCTCCCCGGGGATGTTTAAACGATTAGCCAACCCTACACCAATGCCCACATATACCGCATCATAGGAGACTTGCAATTCTTCCAGCGAAAAATCCCGTCCAAGCTCTCTTTCATACTCGATATCTATGCCGCCAAGTGAAGCGATGAAATCCACTTCTTCCTGGCAAAATGCGGGCGTCACTTTGTAAGCAGCGATGCCGTATGTCATTAGGCCGCCGCCTTTTTTTTCTTTTTCTAAAACAGTTACGTCTACACCTTCCCGTGATAAGCGATGCGCACAGGAAAGCCCGGCCGGGCCTGCACCGATCACGGCTACTTTCTTACCCGCAGATTCTTTCCTTTCAAAAAGTGACCATTTTTCCTTCAGTGGTTTATCTGTAGACCAGCGTTGCAGCCTGGCAATCTCTATCGGCTTTTCATCTAAAAGATTAAAGACACAATTTCCTTCGCAGAGCTTTTCTACCGGACACACGCGGGCACAGCCGCCGCCAAATATGTTACTGATGAAAATTGTCTTTGCCGATCCTTTCAGATTATCGGAGGAAATTTGCTTAATAAATTTTGGGATATCGATGCTGGTAGGACAACCCTTTATACATGGCGCATCGTAACAAAACAAACACCTGTTCGCTTCAATCAACGCCGCTTCCTTATTCTCGAAGGGAGGATGAATGTCGCTGAAATTTTCAGCGTATTGTTCTTCGGTGAGGCGGCGTTGTTTTAACAATGTTGAATTATGAATTATGAATTATGAATTGGGTTCCACATAGCCTTCTTCATCTTCTTTTAAAAGGTATTTTTCTCTAATGGTTAAGATAATGCTCGATAAAATCTTCAATAACTCATTACTTTTATTTGATAATAATTGAAATGATTGCTGGTCAATAAATCCGGTGTCATGTAAGAGGTTTAACCAATATAAGGATTCGCGGGCCTCTTTGGAAGCGATTGAAAGTTTGTTTACAAAATCTTTTTTTGATGGACTGGCTGTGGCTTCATTTATATTGGCACCAATAGATGTACCTGATCGTAAGAGCTGCTTTGAAAGTACGTACTCTCTTTTAGAAGATAAGTCTTTTTGGACTTTAATTATATCAAGTGCGAATTGATATGACTTTGCAACAATAACACTCTTATTATTCAGAAGCTCATTCATAATTCATCCGTAATTAGAAGTTCACCATTCCGATTCATAACTCATCATTCATAATTCATAATTCATAATTCAACGAGTTTTCCATAAGTCTCCGGTCGTCTGTCCCTAAAAAATTGCCAGGTACTTCTGACTTCATCGATGAGGCCGAGATCAAATTCTGCAACAAGCAATTCGTCTTTGTCTTCAGAGGCCTGCGCAAATATTTGTCCCCGCGGATCAACGAAATACGACGTGCCATAAAACTTGCCGAGGTTCCAGGGCTTCTCCTCTCCAACGCGGTTGATGCAGCCCATAAAGTATCCATTGGCGGCGGCGTGGGCGGGTTGTTCCAGCTTCCATAAATATTGTGAAAGGCCGGCTACAGTGGCGGAAGGATTATAAACGATCTCGGCTCCATTTAATCCCAACACCCTGGCCCCATCGGGAAAGTGGCGGTCGTAACAGATGTACACTCCGACCTTTGCATACTTCGTTTGAAAAACAGGGTATCCAAGATTTCCAGGTTTGAAAAAAAACTTCTCCCA
This sequence comes from Chitinophagales bacterium, assembly GCA_038213975.1. Classification (GTDB taxonomy): domain Bacteria; phylum Bacteroidota; class Bacteroidia; order Chitinophagales; family Chitinophagaceae; genus Ginsengibacter. The sequence goes on along the minus strand of JBBQSI010000098.1, from coordinate 2,348 downwards.
GAAACCAGAGGTATGTGGAATATGGTTCTTCCTGTATTTGCCAAGGAAAGTCCCATCCGCGTCGATGACCGCCGCAGTGTTATACAATACGCCGGCTTGTTCCTTTTCATACACCGGCACAATCATTACCATGTTATATTTCTTCGCGTATGCTGCCATGCGTTCGGTCGTAGGGCCAGGCACGCTTTCAGCCGACGCATACCATTTGCTGTCCTGCCCCGGGCAGAAATAAGGTGTGTTAAAAATCTCCTGGAGGCAAAGAATTTGAACACCTTGCTTGCCTGCATCATCGATTAACGGCAAGTGTTTTTGAACCATAGCCTCTTTTATTTCTTCGATGGTTCCTTCGCCTTCTGTCTTCGGCAAGGACATTTGAATGAGGCCTGATTTAATTAGTCGGGGCATTGTATTTAGATTTCAATTTAAGCTTAAGAAAATAGGCTCGGCTTATCTATCTCTCCGGGATTTTCTTCAAAATATTTGTCTACGAGTGTAATAGTGTAGCTGACATAATTCCTGGAGGGTTGAATAAGTTCCGATACCTGATCGTAATCAGTGATGATGATGTCATCGTAGTCACTTTGAACTCTTTGATTCATTAAACTCTTGAAGAAAGCCGCATGGGTCGCACTGAAACTATTCTGCTTCACATAGTGTTCATTAAGCAGCGCAACTACTCCGCTGTGGGTTTTTGATACTAAATCTTTTGTCAGCAGCAAAGCCTTCCTCGCATGAAAGCAACTGTAATATAAACGGTTAATAAGTGTGTTGTAAAGCTTGTTTTGATATAACACATTTGCTTCAGCAAGAAAAGCAGCAGACTTTTTGAGTTTTGCTTTTATCGCTTCCTTTTTCCGGCTCATAGAGACAAATATTGATCGCCAATACCAACTTGAAGAGAATAATATCCGGGATGATTAAGCCAGCTTTCCCTCGTAGTTATGATAAAACTAAAAATGGTCGAAGCACCAATGCTTAAAGAAAACAGCTTCTCATCGATCTTTTTTTCAATAGATTTTGGATAGGCAATTTGTGTAAGCACCAATATATCCCAATCACTTTCGTCATGCACCTTTCCAGTTACCCTGCTGCCAAATAAGTAAAGCTGCGCATCGGGAATCTCTTCAAGCACTGCCGATTTTATTGTTGCTAATATTTCTGCCTGGCTATACATATTTGGGAGTTCTTTGCTTTAAGTCTTCGTCTAACTCTTTTTTTTAAATAGAGGCTTAAATGAAGTTTTGCACCTTCTTTCTTTTTATAAATTTACCAAAACCTTTCTCAACCTTACATTCATCTTCTGCTATGGCAACGCTCCCCCGCAGCAAAACTGTTTTCACTTTGCCGGTAACTTCCCAACCTTCATACCCTGAATAATCAACATTCATGTGATGTGTTTTCGCGGAAATGACATGCTTTTCATTTTGATCAAAAATAACAAGGTCAGCGTCTGAACCGATGCCGATAGTGCCCTTTTGAGGATACATCCCGAAGATCTTCGCGGCATTGGTAGAAGTCACTTCGACAAACTTATTTACCGAGATCCTCCCCTTACCAACTCCTTCGCTGTAGAAAAGCTCCATACGATTCTCAATCGCAGGATGTCCATTAGGAATTTTTGAGAAATCATCTTTTCCCTTTTGCTTTTGTTCCCACATAAAAGGGCAATGGTCAGTTGCTACTACATTTACCAGTCCCTGGTTGAGGCCGGCCCATAGAGTTGCCTGGTCCTTCTTCTCACGCAGCGGTGGACTCATAACCCATTTTGCGCCTTCAAAATTTTGCTCATAAAGCGAAGCATCAAGCAATAAATACTGGATGCAGGTCTCAACGAAAACATGTTGATTTCTGCGTGTTGCATTTCTCACTGCATTCAAAGCCCCTTCGCAAGTGAGATGCACGATGTAGCCGGGACAACCCGTGTAGTTCAGCATGTCGACGAAACGTTCAGACGCTTCAGCTTCGGTCACTTCGGGCTGAGAAAGGTAATGATAGAGCGGTGAAAGATTGCCGGCGTCGCGATTTTTTTGAATGAGATAATCGATCATATCGCCGTTGGTCGCGTGTACAGTCACCAGGCCGCCTTGCTTTTTCACTTCCTCCATCAGGCCCACCATTTGCCGGTCGTCAATCATAAGCGCACCCTTGTACGCCATGAAAGTTTTAAAGGAAGTAATGCCTTCTTCTTCGATCATTTGTTTCACTTCTTTCTTCGTCTCTTCATTAAAATCCGTCACGGCCATATGGAAACTGTAATCACCAACCGCGTTTCCCCGTGCCCGTGAGTTCCATTCATCCAGGGCTTCATGCAGGGAATGTCCCTGTTTTTGCAAAACAAAATCGATAAC
>JBBQSI010000097.1:0-9524 GCA_038213975.1 Chitinophagales bacterium | reverse complement strand
ACTTAATGCTTCGCGCTCTTTATATTCAATATAGCCATTATAAAAGTTTGCTTCTTTTATGTTTATCGGGACATCAAGTTTTGCCAATAGTTGGGAAGGATATTTCCCAACCTTGCTTTCGTCTTTAAGTTCTTTCTGAAGATCACGGTAAATCTTTGCGGTAATCTTTTGCACGCGGAGTTCATCGGCGAAAAATTCCTGGTCGAGTATATTGTGAAGATCAATACCCTTCAATAACACCCGGGACATCACCACGTCATAACGATCCCGCTGATATTTGCTTTTTCCGGCAAATGCTCTTTCCCCAAGATTCGGCTTAATAATAAACGAATTGATATTCAACGTCCGGGTGAGCGAATTGAAGACAATTCCATTCAGACTATTTCTATACTCTTTTTTTTTGGAATTAATCAACACCTGATCGCAGGAAATCTCCACTTCTTTGCTGTGCTCAAAAGGATCATTTTGCACATCAATAATCTCTGGGGCATTCACCTCCCTGATTTTCAAACCTACCGTTCCGATCGTAAACTTCTCTTTCTGATGCTGCACATAATTAATCGTCGGAAACTGCAACAATTTTAAATCTATACTGTACGCGTGCCTGAATCCCGAAGTATCATTGTTTTTCATTTCATCGGGCCTTGCTTTTTTTGTTTTTACTTTTTTGCCTTCATAAAAAGTCACATTTTTCGCAGTCACTTTTTCCAGGAGGATGTTTTTACTCTTGACAAATCGGTTTGCATCTATCCCAATAAAAGTGACTTTGGATGCCTCCAACAGTTTGCTACTGTCTTTGTTTTCAGCGACTGAGTTTACAAGCAGGTCATCGATTGTCAGAAAATTATCCTGGCCGCTAAAATTGATTCCTGAAACGGAAAATTCCCGAACGTCATTTTTAAAAGTATTGAAGGAACCTATATGCAGATCAGCTCCTTTGCAAAACAAAGTTCGGGTAGTGTCCATATTATGGATGCTGTCAATCATCACGCCGTGGAGCATCACGTTCGCGTCAAGACAATCGAATGCTTTGTGGCCTGTAAAAAAATCTGCTCCTTTTATCTCCGCATTGCGCACGATAACGTTGGAGACTTTTATGAGTTTCATGTTTCCTAAAATCTTTTGATACAGCGCCTTTGCTTCTATATCTACTTTTGTGGATTTTGTAATCGGCTTTCCGAAATACACACTTACAAGTGGATGGTTGATGATCACAGAATCACCGATCAAATAATTCCCGCCGATGGCTTTATCGGTTTGAACACCAGTAACAATAATCGATTCAATATGTATGTCCAGGAAGACGACAGGCATATCGTCAATCCTCATTTCTCTTATCTTAAATGTATCGGCAGTTACATGGATATTTTTCATAAATACCTTGCCGGCGACTACATCAAAGTACAGCGAGTCGTATTGAATCATGTAAAGACTATCTGTTTGTTCAGTGATCGCCTTCTGTAATTCCGTTTTAGCAATATGATATTTATTAGTTTCCCAAAGGAAAATGAGGATTCCCGCCACAACTACAATGGCAGCAATCAGCATGAGCGTTCGCTTTTTTAAACCTTGAAAAAATCCTGGGCGCATAGGAAGCGGGGTAATAAGAAGCTTATCTTAAAAATACTCAAATTTAAAGTTTTAGTTTTGACACCCACCGAATATTTGAGTATGGATCTGGCATTTAATAAGAATGAAGACGCTATGCAGCTATCGCTTAGTGCAATGAAAAAGCTCCTATCGAAGATTGAAGAAGGCGGCGGAAAAAAAGCCCAGCTTAAGCAAAAAGAAAAAAATAAACTCACTGCCAGGGAGCGGGTGACTTATTTGTTAGATGAGGATTCTGATTTCATTGAGTTAGGGGCCTTTGCCGGTTATGGAATGTACGAGGATTTTGGCGGATGCCCTTCCGGAGGCACGGTGGCGGGGCTTGGCTATATCAGTGGCCGTCAATGCATGATCATCGCCAATGATCAAACTGTTAAAGCGGGTGCATGGTTTCCAATCACCGGCAAAAAGAATTTACGGATGCAGGAGATCGCCATGGAGAATCATCTGCCAGTGATTTACCTGGTAGACAGTGCCGGAGTTTTCCTGCCACTTCAGGATGAAATATTTCCGGACAAAGAACACTTTGGCAGAATATTTCGCAATAACGCCAAAATGAGTGCAGCGGGCATTACACAAATTGCCGCTGTGCTGGGACCTTGCGTAGCAGGCGGTGCTTACTTGCCAATCATGAGTGATGAAACATTGATGGTTGCTGAGCAGGGTTCTATCTTTCTGGCGGGACCCTATCTGGTAAAAGCCGCCATCGGGGAAACCACTGACGTGGAAACCCTGGGTGGAGCAGATACCCACACCGAAATAAGTGGTATTGCAGATTATAAATTCGCCACTGAACATCAATGCCTGGACCAGGTGAAAAGTATGATTGGCAAACTTGGGAAACCCGCGTCAGCCGGCTTTAGCCGTATTGAAAGTTTATTGCCAGCTATGGCGCCAAAAGAAATGTATGGCATGTTCCCGGAGGGGAATACCAAGCCCTACGACATGCTGGAAATTATTTATCGTATAGTAGATAGCAAAAAACTGAATTCCCCTCAAAGATCGTCAGGGTCGCAAAATGAAAAAGTTACATCCTTTGAGCCCTTCAAAGAAGATTATGGCAAAACTATCATCTGTGGCTATGCAAGAATAGACGGATGGGCTGTTGGCATTGTGGCAAACCAAAGACTCACAATTAAAAATAAAAAAGGAGAACTGCAGATTGGCGGTGTTATTTACAATGACAGCGCAGATAAAGCAGCCCGCTTTATAATGAATTGTAACCAGAAAAAAATTCCTATTATCTTCCTGCAGGATGTCACCGGATTTATGGTAGGTACACGCAGCGAGCATAGTGGTATCATTAAGGACGGGGCAAAAATGGTGAACGCTGTAGCCAATTCTGTTGTCCCCAAGATCACGATCATTGTAGGAAATTCATACGGAGCAGGCAACTACGCCATGTGTGGTAAGGCTTATGATCCTCGATTCATTTTTGCCTGGCCCTCTGCCCGCATTGCGGTGATGGGCGGAGAGCAGGCAGCCAGGACGTTGCTGCAAATTGAAACGGCTTCACTAAAATCTAAAGGCGAGGTAATTACTCCCGAAGCAGCGCAGGAACTGCTAAAAAAAATGACGGACAAATACGCTTTGCAAACAACACCCTATTATGCCGCTTCGCGGCTATGGGTAGACGCAATAATAGACCCGCTACATACACGGAGGCTGATCTCTGAAGCGCTGACAGCTGCAGATCAAAATCCGAACATCGAAAAATTTGCGACTGGAGTCTTCCAGGTATAAAGAAAGCATCACTAAATGGCGGCGAACGGAATTGTTATTTACACAGATGGAGCTTCCCGTGGAAATCCTGGAAGAGGAGGCTACGGTGCCATACTGATGTTTGGCCAACACAGGAAAGAATTATCCCAGGGTTTTCGGCTTACCACCAACAATCGTATGGAATTAATGGCCGTGATTGCCGCACTTGATGCGCTGAAAAAAGACAGATTGAATATTACGATCTACTCAGATAGCAACTATGTTGTGAAGGCTGTTATGGAAGGATGGCTAAACGGTTGGCTAACGAAAAATTTTTCCGGGAAGATTAAGAATAAGGATCTCTGGTTAAAATATCATGCGTTGGCAAAAGACCACTATGTGCAATTCAAATGGGTAAAAGGCCATGCTTCGAACACTTACAACAATCGCTGTGATGAATTAGCCACGACAGCGGCTGACAGTGGAAACCTGGAAATTGACGAGGGATACGAAGCAGAAAGAAGTTAAGCCGCAGCTAATTGGGTAGATTTAGCTGAATTGGTCAGCAAATAATAGCCACCGAACAAAATGGAAGCAAAAACCATCGTGGCAGCAAGGCTCCCCTGGTAAAATGGCAATCCATCTGCATAACACTGCATAAGGCCGGAGAAAGTTTTGGGACGATTGAAACCGGCATCAGGCGCATTACTAATCCATACAAATAAATTAGAAACTAGAAAGTAAAATGTCGGCGCACCTAACGAGGCAGCTGCGATCTTATAGATATTAAGGCGGTGAATCAGAAAGCCAAACACGGTAAGTGAGCAAAAAAGAATATAGTTCAAGATCTGCCCCTGGTAAAAGCCGGGAATTGACGAAACTCCGTTTACGTACAATAACTCATAGAGTACATCGGAAAAAAACATCGCCAGGAGCGGAAGTAGAAAAGCATAGCTTTTATTCTTAATGATCGCACCCGCAAAAATTGCCATTGCTATTTGCGGGGCGAAGCCTAATGGTCGCCCGGGCATGATGCGATACAACGACGCAATTACTACCAATAGAATTAAACCAATTAAAAGTTTCCTGCCCATTTCATTTAGATTTTTGCAAAAGTAAGTAATCTAACTTTTTGCCGTCCGGAACCTTATCCCCTACGTATAAAGAATCTGGTAATACTCGTTAGCCATCCGGTTACTGTCAAATTGGACCTGCACGTCACGCATACCATTTTTTACAATCTGCCGCCATGTGTCATGATCTTCGTAGTATATCGGTATAATATCATTTTCAAGAATTTCATACAGCTTATTCAGATCATAATTGTCTTGTTCTTCTACGTGCATATTCATGTAGTCTGCCGGGGGAACCACGAACCCATTGTTTCCGTTGTTTATAAATTCGCAAATCCACCCATCATTCGTGCTGAGGTTCACTGCTCCGTTCATTGCTGCCGTCATGCCACTGGTGCCACTCGCCTCTCTCGGCACCCTTGGATTATTCAACCAAACATCTGCAGCTTGCTTTAAGAGTCTACTTAGTGCCAGCTCATAGCCGACACACACTGCCACATTTTTGTATTGTTTGCTCAGGTGTACGAGATGATTGAAATCATTGATCGCTGGATAATCGAGCGGATAAGGCTTGCCGGCCCAAATAACCTGGATTGGGTACTTCGGATTGTTTAGAAGTGCCTCAAACCTGGTCCGGTCGCGGGTGATAAGTTCCGCACGCTTATAGCCTGCAAAGCGTCTTGCCCATACCAGCGTAAGCACATTTGGACTCATGAGCTTGCCCGTCTGGTCAGCTACCAGTTCAAGTGCATTTTTCTTAATTGTCCTTTTTCTTTCATCCAGCCATTTGTCATTGCCGTCCTCTTTGGCTTTATACAAATCTTTATCTGCCCAATACTGCCAGTTCTGGGCATTGGTGATGGATTTTATTTCGCAGATATCCGGGTACTTCTGCCACATCTGCCGGCTCACCTCGCCATGTAATTTTGATACTCCGTTTGCGATATGCGCAAACCTCAGCGCAGCCAGCGAATGATTGAATAAATCGTCAGTCATGCCTGTCAGTTCCCTGACATCTTGAAGAGGAATGCCATTGAAATAGCTCATCTTCTCGCACAGGTAAATGTCATGCTTTTCATTACCAGCCTCTTCGGGCGTATGCGTTGTAAAAACGAGCCTCTTCGTTACTTCCTCTTTTTTATAATTAAATTTTTTATATAAATAAAACGCAGCACTTACTGAGTGAGCCTCGTTTAAATGATATACATCCGGATTAAAATTGATTTCATCCATAAGTTTGGCTCCGGCGATACCAAGTAAAATAAATTGGGCAATCTTAGTTGCCGCGTTGCCATCATAAAGCCGGTCACAAATCGTGCGGGATATGTGGTCATTTTCATGCAGGTCAGTGCTCAGCAAAAAGAGCGGGGCTGTATTGAAAGTAGTTGGATTGAGATAATATGCCTTTACCCAAACCGGGTGGTTATGAATATCTATCTGGAACATGATGCCAGGATCTTCCAGGAAATTATAGATCTTTTCAATCCACATCACCTTTAAAGTCTGATCTGAGTTTCGGGCCTGGTCATAATAGCCCTCCCGCCACAAGATGCCGATACCCACAAGGTTTTGTTTTAACTCAAAGGCGCTTCTCAGGTGCGAACCTGAAAGAAAACCCAATCCACCGCTGTAAATTTTGAGTGGTTGATGTATCGCAAACTCCATTGAGAAGTAGGCGACTTTGCGAGCGTATTGCTGGTCAATTTCATAGGGGACCTGGTAGTTCTGAAAACTCATGTGATTTATATCAGATTTTATGAGGGCGCAATATAAAGGGATTTTGGCTAAATCGCCGGTCCTGTATTCATTTTTGTGTGGCTGGGACCCAAGCTATGGCAACTACGTCTCTTCCGATCTAACCAAAAACGCTCCCGACCGGCGGTTATTATCGAAGGAGACGGCGCCAACAGAATTTTGTCAATCAAAATTATTTTTTAGATTTATCTAAAATTTGGCGTATGCGGGTCTTTTCCAGGATAGAAGAGAACTATATTAAAGGCATTTATAAGTTGCAACAGGATATGAAGATCGTAACTACCAATGCCCTCGCTGCATTATTAAATACTGCTGCTGCCTCGGTCACTGATATGCTTAAAAAACTCCGAACTAAAAAGATCATAGAATACAAAAAATATTACGGATTCAATTTAAATGAGTTGGGCAAAAGAGAAGCACTCAGGATAATCAGGCGGCACCGGCTGTGGGAGTATTTTTTGGTGGAAAAGTTAGGGATGGAATGGAATAAAGTTCATGAGGTTGCAGAGGAGTTGGAGCATGTCAGTAGCCCGGAACTTATTAAAAGGCTTGACGAATTCCTGGAATACCCTACTACGGATCCACATGGTGACCCCATACCTGCCGAAAGCGGAGAAATCACATTGCGTAAACAGGTTGCGCTTCCAAACTTTCCCCTGAAGAAAAACGGAATGGTAAGTGCCGTCGGCAATCAAAGCGATGATATGCTACGTATGCTTGACCACTATAACATCAATATAGGAGCTCAGATCAAAGTGCTCAGGCATTTCGGTTTTGACGGCTCTATGGAAATAAAACTTTTAAAACAACCAGCTTTCAACATCAGCCACCAGATAGCTCAAAACATATTTGTGTATGACAAATGATCAGCATCACGGGGACAAGTCTCTCAGCGAAGTACATGAGTCGGTAGATATCAATGGAGGCAAAAAAGGCTGGCGCAAAGTACTGGCGTTTTTCGGCCCAGCGTACCTCGTGAGTGTCGGGTACATGGACCCGGGGAATTGGGCGACCGACCTCGCCGGTGGAAGCAAATACGGATATGCCCTGATATGGGTTTTATTAATGAGCAATATCATGGCACTGCTGTTGCAGAGCCTGAGCGCCCGGCTGGGCATAGTGCGGGGAAGAGATCTTGCCCAGGCTAACCGTGAGGCTTACCCGAAATATGTGAACTTCATGCTCTATTTGCTGGCGGAGATTGCAATTGCCGCCTGTGATCTGGCAGAGGTGCTGGGTATGGCAATTGGTATTCAGCTGTTAACAGGACTTCCTCTCATTTGGGGTGTGACAATCACGGTGCTGGACACCTTTCTCTTACTTTATTTGCAGAAGCTTGGCATTCAGAAGATGGAAGCTTTTATCATTACGTTGATTGCGATCATTGGTGTTTGCTTCCTGGTAAATATCATCATGGCGCAGCCCTCGCTGCATGAATTGATAAAGGGTTTTATACCGTCCCTGCCTGATCCGGCTGAGTTATACGCCCGCAAAGGAATGACGAGTCCCTTACCGACTGAGACAGCTTTATATCTTGCAATTGGAATCATCGGAGCTACTGTGATGCCACACAATCTTTACCTCCACTCTTCCCTCGTGCAAACCAGGAAAATTACCCGGAATGAAAAAGGAATAAAGCAGGCGCTAAAATGGAGTTTTGTAGATACGGCAATTGCGCTAAATTTTGCTTTTCTTATCAATGCGGCTATTCTCGTTTTGGCCGCAGCAGTCTTTTTTAAAACAGGACGGACGGATGTCGCAGAAATCAAAGAAGCACACCAACTTTTATCACCGATGCTGGGTTCCACGATTGCCTCTACTCTTTTTGCTGTAGCATTAATCGCTTCCGGGCAAAGTTCTACGCTTACAGGCACGCTCGCGGGTCAAATAGTAATGGAAGGCTACCTACGTCTAAGGATAAATCCCATTGTGCGAAGATTGATTACCAGGATGCTGGCAATCGTACCGGCAATTATTGTAATCGGATTCTTCGGCGAAGGACGTGTTGACAGTTTATTAATTTTTAGTCAGGTGTTGCTGAGTATGCAACTTGGTTTTGCCGTCATTCCGCTGATACATTTTGTAAGTGATAAAAAACTCATGGGAAGTTTTGCCATTAAGCCCTTCGTACAGATACTGGCATGGCTGATAGCCACCATCCTCGTTTACCTGAATATCAAATTGGTAACAGACGAGGCAAAAAATTATTTTATGACTTCGGGAAATCTACTTGGGAAGATTGGAATCATTGCCGCCGGCGTTGCATTTCTACTGCTGTTGTTTTACACACTTCTGTATCCAATTTTTTCAAAGGGTAAAAAAGATCGGTCGATTCAAATGCACCCGGAAAAAAGTTCACTGGAAGGAATTGCCATCCCGAACTATACTAAAATTGCCGTAGCGTTGGACTTTAGAGATAATGATGCAAAACTGATAGCCGCAGCTCTTGGACAGGCGAACCGTAAAACTTCTTTCATATTAATTCATATTGTAGAAAGTGCGACTGCCCGTTTTCTTGGCAGCCAGACAGACGATTACGAAACGAAAGCCGACAAGGAAAGACTTGACCATTATGCACATGAATTGAAATTGCGGGGGTTTAGTGCAGAAACAAAACTTGGGTTCAAAACCAGGTCGAAAGAGATCGTGCGCCTGGTAAATGAAAGCCATGCAGACTTACTGATCGTGGGTGCTCATGGCCACACCGGCTTTAAAGATCTGATCTTCGGAGAAACAGTCAATTCCGTGAGGCACGAACTGCTAATACCAGTGCTTGTGATAAATATTCGCTAGCGACATTTAAGGCCGCACGGCAACCTGGGCCTGAAGTTTTTTCATAGCAGTGCTGATACGGTCATTCCATTCGGCCTGTCTCGTGGTGTCCAGACTGTGAACCGTTTCCCCGTCATACTGCTGCTGGAGCTGGTTATTTTCTTTGTAAGCTTTCTCAAAAATTGAGTTTAGCAGCGTTTTATAATTTGCTTCGGTAAATTTTGCCTTCCGTAATTCTTCAATGAGCTTTTCGGCGCCAATCCGGGTAATATCAAAATGATGTTGCTCATGCTGAAGGTGATAAGGGGAATTGATATCCGGTTTTTTCCACGAGCTTTTTTTAGAAAAGTAAGTGTCCACAGAAATATCTATGAGCACAGTATTGCCATCGTAGTTCATTTCAGAATCAAATGCAAAACCTGAAGCCGTAACTGCGCCACCAAAGTGATTCACATCTGGCTGACCCTGAAAGTCTGGCCAGTCGAGTGCCCTGTTAAAATCATAATAGATTGTATCGCTGTTCTTCCCGGAAATTTTATTATCCATATACGCCTTCACAATTACTTTTTGGGCCTTGAGATACGTGGTGAATATGATGAAGAAAGAAAGAAGCGA
>JBBQSI010000096.1:0-9566 GCA_038213975.1 Chitinophagales bacterium | reverse complement strand
AAGTAACAAACATCGCAATGAAAGTTAAAACCAGGTATCTTGTCTCCCTGTTAATAACTTAAAAAAGAGTCAACCATTTTCAGGACGCTTCAAAATTCATAAAAAATGCAATTTTGGAAAACCAGGCAGATAAAAAAGTATTTAAGAAGACTCCAATGTTTGTGCCAGCAGGACAGTCGACGCAAATGGTAATTGGCGCTACGCCTGAGAGCGACATGGAGATTTTAATGATGTCACACCAGTTCTATCAGCAAATGAATCTGAAGAGGGTATATTTTTCCGGTTATGTTCCCATCAGTAACGATAATCGACTGCCAGCTATGGGAACACCAGTGCCAATGATCAGGGAAAACCGGCTCTACCAAGCCGATTGGCTGATGCGTTTTTACGGCTTCAAAGTCGGAGAAATTGTAAATCCGGATAATCCTCATCTGGATATGGATATTGATCCGAAATTAAGCTGGGCCCTTAGAAATTTAAATTTATTCCCTGTTGATATTAATAAGGCCGACCTGCAATTGATCATGCGAATTCCGGGAATAGGAGTAAGCTCCGCAAAAAAAATTGTGTCAGCCAGGAAATTTTCAAAACTGAACTGGGATCATTTAAAAAAGATTGGCTTATCTCTAAATAAGGCGAAATTTTTTATTACCTGCCAGAGCCGAGATTTTTCAAAAACAGATTGGCTTCCCTCCAAATTAAAGCAACATATACTTTCGCTTGGTACAAGTAAATACAAGGCAAATTTTTCTCCCCAATTAAAGATTTTTTAATCATGGTATCATTGATATACGATGGTACTTATGCAGGTTTTCTTACTGCCGTTTTCGAAGTGTATGAAAGACGATTATCAGAAGTGTCAATCGTTATTTCAAACCGGTTGCAGCCCGGTATGTTTGGCGCTTGTTATCAAATACTAACTGATGTTGAAAAGGCGAAAAGAGTGATCAAAGGTTTGGAGGGGAAGATCTCTGCGTCAGCAAAAAAAAAATTAAGTGATTCATTTTTATCTGAATTACCGGTGTGCGAAAAAATGCTGTTGCAATATCTCAGGCATGTCTTTTCCTCCAAAGTGAATATCGAATATGATTATTCAAATCCTGCTGTTTTGTTTGTTGATGAAACAGCCAAAAAGGTTCATCGGGAAAAACACAGGATGGAGGCATTTATTAGATTCGAATTAACGAAAGATGGGATTTTTTATGCAATCTGCCAGCCTGATTTCAATGTGCTACCGTTGATTGAAAAACATTTTCGTCTTCGGTATGCTGACCAGCGGTGGCTGATCTATGATGGTCGCCGCAAATATGGACTCTTCTATGATCTTACTAAGACTGAGATGATAGAAATGACTTTTGAATCAGAAAATAATTCAGGGAGTGATGTAAGCGCTGTGTATAATCATGATGAGAAACTATACCAGGAATTATGGCAACATTATTTCAAAAGTATTAACATCGCTGCCCGAAAAAATACAAAGTTGCATATCCGCCACATGCCGCAACGCTACTGGAAGTTTCTTACTGAAAAAAGATCGTTTAGTTAAGGCCCGTTGGATATCTCTGGTTTTAACAAAGGTGTCCTTTCTCAGAAACCACTTTGTTATGCACGATCGTTTCGATAGCGTGTTTTTCTTTCAAGATAAATTTTGGAATGATCAAAGTGCAAATGCAGTCGTTTAGTTGTATAAATAAGCGGGTAGCTAATTTCTTTTGATCTTCGGCCAGCCGATTGTCGGAGCAATAATAAGAAACATCCAAAGGAGTTTCATCAGGTAAAAAGACAACGGTGTGTTGCAGTTTGGTGTCCATAGTTTTTTATATGTAAAGCAATTAGTTTACCAGCAATACTAAAGCGGCTAAAAAGTTATTCAGCCATTGTGGATAAGGATAAAAGATTTGATTGAAGATATTCGTTTGGTGATTGTTATTTTTCGAAAATTATAGTAGAAAAAATGAACGTTCAATATCCACTTATCAAATCAAGTAGATTTTTACTTTTAAGCGTAAGCGAAAATCCCTGCTGAAAAGGCAGGGATTTGCTTCCTGTATAAAATAAGTCTTATTGACTATTGTACAATTTAATTACAACAGCTTTACCATTCGATGCTATCACCCGTAGAAAATATATGCCTTTTACAATATTGTAATTGCCCAGGTTAACGTCCATTTTCTTAGGCCCGCCCTTTTTCAATTGTACGTTGCCAAGGGTAATTGTCTTTCCGGAAATATCAGACAACTGCAAGGTATATCTGCCTTCATAGTCACCAGGGAACTCAAGTGAAAATTTCGACCTGAAGGGATTTGATAAGCCTTTGGCGTACCATTAAGTAAGAGAGAGTCAAGTTTATCTTCATTCGATACATCATGTTCCGTAATTAGGCTACTATCCCTCACGATGTTTCTGGCAGCCGTAAGGGTGGAAGAGGTCTTTACTCTCAACAATGTAATTTTCCATCACCGCCATATTCTGAAACATAAATATTGCCCTTCGCAATATCCTCAATTAAGTCAAGCGGATCCACAAAACCTGAAAACCCTTCCACGTATGCACCAGCAATAGAGCTGACTATATCGCCATTACCTCCTGGCGTTAAAGTGATGATGTCATCATTTTGGCTATAGCGGACAACCAAAATCTTTCCTTTCAATACACCATTAAAAGCATTGTTTCGATATTCAATCACACCATTTGGGGATTTATTCATCTGAAAGTCGAAAGCGTATCCACGATAATTAGCATCCGGTTTTGTTCCTACCGGATAGGAAGCTACCTCAGCAGGATCAGAGTTAGGTGTAGGATTGCCACCATTCATCACATATTCACCACGAACCGGGTTAGGGTGACCGTAGAAACCTCCTTTCACAACGCGGAAAAGAAAATTTTGTCACAATAGGTTCATCATCGTCATTCAATGTATTTGCCCAATGTCATTTCTAGGTTGCTTTCTATCCTGTTTATTGCGGCCTAATTTTCATCGGTATGATTAGTTGTGCTACGTATGATATAAGTAATCTCAATTTGAACAAATAGTTGTTTCCGGTAGTGCTGCCAGTGATGCAAATTAGCTCGCATTTTAAATGAGGATTTGAAAAAAGATGACAAATTTTCCGTCAAAAACTTTTCCACATTTCGTGGGGACCGTAATCTTTTGCTAGCTTTATTTTAATCGGCTCAAAATATACTACACGTTTTTCCATCAAAAAAAAGATAGCCTGTTTCTTTCAAGATGTAATTAAATTTTTGATAGTGAATATTTGCCGGTTTTATAGCAATGAGAAAATAAACGCAGCCGCAATTCCACCAGCTAGCGGTCCTGCGATGGGCACCCAGCCATATTTCCATTCACTCGATCCTTTGTGAGACAGGGGTAAAATTTGGTGCATGATACGCGGACCAAGATCGCGAAATGGATTAATGGCATACCCTGTAGGGCCACCTAAGCTTAGGCCGATTCCAAGAACTACGAGTGCTACGGGCAAGGCGTCCAGCGCACCAAGACTATTTAATGGAGCGACTATAAATAACACAGCTAACACAAAAACCAGGGTCGCTATAAACTCGGAGAGGAAGTTATATTTTGAATCGTTAATAGCCGGGCTTGTAGCAAAAACTGCGAGCGTTAGCGAGGCATCTTCAGTTGCCTTAAAATGTTGCATGTAAGTCAGCCATACAAGGAAGGAGCCGGCCATCGATCCTGACAATTGTCCAAAAAGATAGGACGGCAAAGTGTCCGGCGAAATTTTCTCAAGATATAAAAGTGCGAAGGTTACCGCCGGGTTTAAATGAGCTCCGCTCGCCTTGGCCGAAATGAATACTCCGGCGAAAACGGCGATTGCCCAACCAAAAGCTATAACGATCCAGCCACCATTGTGCCCCTTTGTTTTATTGAGCACTACATTGGCAACTACTCCATTTCCGAGTGCGATAAGTACGCACGTACCAATAAATTCACCGACGAAAATTGACATAAGGAAATATTAAGAATTTTCTGACCAACTTTTTACGGCATTGATAGCATTTTCCCACCCGTTCAACAGTTTTGATTTTGTGTCTGTGTCAATCCGTGGCTGAAAAGTTCTTTCCGCCGACCAACTAACGGAAAGATCTTTTTCACTCTTCCAAAAACCGATGGCGAGACCGGCTAAAAAAGCCGCACCTAACGCCGTAGTTTCGGTAATCGCCGGCTTCACAACCTTACAGCCTAACAGGTCACTTTGAAATTGCATAAGCATATCGTTTGCCGTTGCCCCGCCATCTACCCGCAGCTCTGATATATTTATTCCCGCGTCTTTGTTCATTGCGGTAAGCACGTCCATCGTCTGGTAACAAATACTTTCAATGGCAGCCCTGGCAATGTGGGCTGCGGAACTCCCCCGGGTAAGTCCGAAGATGGCTCCCCGCGCTTCCTGGTTCCAGTAAGGTGCGCCGAGACCGGTGAAAGCAGGTACAAAGTAAACACCTCCGTTATCTTCCACCTGCATTGTTAGTGCTTCAATTTCTTTGGACTCCTTGATTAAGCCCAGGCCGTCACGAAGCCATTGCACCACAGCACCCGCAATAAATACACTTCCTTCAAGTGCATAAGTCACCTTGTCATTTATCTTACAGGCGATAGTCGTCAACAATTTATTTTGACTGAACACTGGTTTTTCACCAGTATGCATCAGCATAAAACAACCTGTGCCATACG
This sequence comes from Chitinophagales bacterium, assembly GCA_038213975.1. Taxonomy (GTDB): domain Bacteria; phylum Bacteroidota; class Bacteroidia; order Chitinophagales; family Chitinophagaceae; genus Ginsengibacter. The sequence continues at coordinate 4,873 of JBBQSI010000096.1, read as the reverse complement.
TGTTTTTTACCATCCCGGGTTCCAGGCAAAGTTGACCAAAAAGTGCCGCTTGCTGATCACCTGCTATTCCGCAAATTGGTATAGCGTTCCCTTTACCTAACGCTTCCGTGTATCCGAAGATTTCACTGCTCGATCTTACCTCGGGTAGCAATTCTTTTGGTATGTCAAAAATGGAAAGCAGGTCATCATCCCACGCCAGCGAGTGTATATTGTAGAGCATTGTCCTGGACGCATTTGTTACATCCGTGGCATGCACTTTTCCATCCGTTAATTTGAAAAGCAGCCAGCTGTCCACAGTTCCAAAACATAAGTCACCTTTTTTTGCTCGCTCATACGAACCCGGAATATTTTCAAGTATCCATCGAATCTTACTTGCAGAAAAGTAGGCATCGATTACCAGCCCCGTTTTCTGCTGAATTTTTTCTGAAAGGCCAGCTTCCTTAAGTTGGTTGCAATAACCGGCTGTTCGCCGGTCCTGCCAAACTATGGCGTTGCAAATCGGCAAATGCGTTTTCCTGTCCCACAGGATCGTTGTTTCCCTTTGATTGGTAATGCCAATTCCAACAATATCTTTTGCAGATAGTCCTGCCCGTTGCAGTACTTCATGAGCGGTATCAAGCTGGCTTTGCCATATCTCTAAACCATTGTGTTCCACCCAGGCGGGATGGGGATATATCTGGGTAAATTCTTTTTGAGCGATTGCCTTTATGGCCGAAGACTTTTCGAAGATTATCGCACGTGAACTGGTGGTGCCCTGATCGAGGGCGAGAATGTAATTACTCATGCAATCGTGTACTTTAACACAGGAGAAGTGAGGGCCTCACGCTGTTTGTTTCAAATCTAAAAGTTATTTGTGAAACTCTAAATGAAAAAGCAATTATGCAACGAGATATTGCTGAGCAATTTGGCGAAAAGAAGCAATTTCCTGCTGAACCCAGTCTTCATCTTTTCCTCTGAGCTGTGCCGCAAGGCGTGCAACATCTTCACAAATTGCGATCGTGGCAGCGGCATCTTTAAATAACGCCCTGTGCCTCCGGCTGAGAATATCTTCCAGGTGCAATGCCATTTCATCATTAACAGCAGCTATTACGTCGGCGCGTTTTAAATCGAGGTATTCGGAGAGATATTCATCCTGAGATGTAGGAAAGTCTTCGGTTTTGAAAAGCAGGATTTCGGCAGTCGTTGACTTTGTCTTTTGCCAACTCAATGATTTCTCTACTTCATTTACCATGTCCTCTGCCATTTTTCGATAAGTTGTCCACTTGCCGCCAAGCATGGTAAACAAGCCAGCGGGAGAGATTACGATCCGATGGCTCCTTGATATTTCTTTCGATCTCTTTTGTCCATTTTTTGGCGCAGCAAGCGGTCGCAGGCCGGCAAAAACACTCAGGATATCTTTACGTGTGGGCGTGAGCGTAAGATATGCTCCAGCGTTTTCCAAAATAAAGTTGATTTCTTCTTCCGTTGGTTTTGGTTCAAGAGAAATCTCATTTACCGGTGTGTCTGTAGTTCCCACAATTAACCTCTGATCCCAGGGCAATACAAATAATACGCGACCATCTGTAGTGCCCGGGATCATCAACGCATTAGGCCCCGGCAGAAATTTTTTATCTAAAATAATGTGAACACCCTGGCTCACCGCGATCGTCTTCACCGATTTTGGTTCGGCCATCCTGAGCAAATCGTCGGCAAAGACACCGGTTGCATTTACGACTACTTTTGAGTGAATGACAAAAGATTCACCACTTTCCAAGTCAGTTGCTAATAACCCTGAAATCTTCCCACCTGTCTTTAAGAGGTCTTTCACCTGCAGGTAATTGATGGCACATCCATCATGCTCGAAAATTGTTTGAGCCAGTGTGATCGCCAGGCGGGCGTCGTCAAACTGTCCATCGTGATAAAGTATGCCACCCTTAAGGTTTTTTTCTTTGACACCCGGTAAGTATTCTAACACTTCTTCGCGGGATAAAAGAATGGAAGAGCCAAGGCTCAGCGACCCGGAAATCCAATCGTATATTTTCAAACCCGCCAGATACTTGACCTTGTCAAAATTTGAATAAACCGGGATAATAAATTTTAAGTTTTTGACCAGATGTGGTGCATTTCTAAAAAGCAGTCCGCGCTCTCGCGTGGCTTCTTTTACTAATCTTATTTCTCCCTGGGCGAGATAGCGAACACCTCCATGAAGAAGTTTTGTGCTTTTTGAAGAAGTGGATTTTGCAAAGTCAGCCTGCTCAAGCAGCAACGTTTTATACCCTCTCGTACAGGCTTCAAGTGCAATCCCCAGTCCGGTGCTCCCACCGCCGATTACCACCATATCCCATACTGAAGTTGTGCGAATTTTCTGCAACGCGGTTTCGCGGTTCATCTTTGAGATTTAAATGAAAAGAAAAACGGCTGTTCACTGGTATACTCTGACATAATCAATTTGAAATTCTGCGGGAAAAATTTCAGTGTCTACTCCCTGCACACCTCCCCAGGCGCCACCGACAGCGAGGTTCAGCAGTACATGAAATTTTTTATCGAACGGCCATGTTTCAAAACCGTTTCCTGAATTTTTATAAGTAAAAATTGTACGGTTGTCCAGAAGGAAATCAAGCTGCTTATCATTCCAGTGTATAGCAAAATTGTGAAAGGCATCGTATAGGTTCTGAAGAAAAATGCCCTTGCCTACTTGTGTATGCAGTACGTGGTTAAATGCTTTTGTGTGGACTGTGAAAAACAGCGAATCAGGCATCCACCCAACATGTTCCATGATATCTATTTCGCCGCTGGCGGGCCAGCGTCCATACGACCAGTCAGTTGGTAACATCCAGATGGCAGGCCAGAGTCCGCGGCCCTTGGGGAGCCTGGCTTTGACCTCAATTGTTCCGAAAGTCCAGTCACCTTTATTCTTTGTAGTTAGGCGGGCCGACGTATAAGGATTGTCTGCACTGTTATTTTCCCTGGCAAAAATATGTAGCATCCCGTCGCGGACTACTGCATTGTTTGTGTCAGACTGAGTATAATATTCGAGTTCCTGATTCCCCCATCCACTTCCACCGACATCATAGCTCCACTTTGCTGAGTCAGGCAGTCCGGAGTAATTAAATTCATCCGACCAGACCAGTTTTTCTTTTCCCGGTTTTTTTGCAACACGGTTACTATCGGTACACGAAATATCTAATAACGACAGACAAACAAGTGTAAGCGTGATCAATGCAAGATGTTTTGTGAATCTCCGGGGATTTGTAATCATTTTAATTTTTAAAGGCCATAGAATTTGCCGACGGCACTACGTCTAAATTTTCGAATTGGCTGGCTTCAAATTTATAGTGCGCAGTTATCGCAATCATCGCTGCGTTATCAGTGCAATATTCAAATTTCGGAACGAAGGTAGCCCAACCATTCTTTGTTCCCGTTTCTAAAAATTCATCACGGAGAAGGCTATTCGCACTTACTCCTCCTGCAATACAAACCTCCTTAATCCCTGTCTGTTCGCAAGCTTTTTGCAATTTATTTAATAGAATACTCACAATTCTACCTTGTATCGAGGCACAGATATCGGCGAGATTATTCCTGATAAAATTTTCATCCCTGGCCGAATTATCCCGAACAAAATAAAGGATAGCAGTCTTAACCCCGCTGAAGCTAAAATCAAGGCCGGGAATCCTCGGTTCTGGAAAAGGATATTTCAAAGGATTTCCGTTTTTCGCGTACTTGTCAATTAGTGGGCCGCCGGGGTAGGGAAGGCCCAGGATTTTTGCGGATTTATCAAAAGCTTCACCAGCAGCATCATCCAGGGTTTTTCCAATCACCTTCATGTCAAGTGGACTTTTGCAGAGAACAATTTGTGTATGGCCTCCACTTACTGTCAGGCATAAAAAAGGAAACCGTGGTAATGATTTATTATCACTTTCAATCAGATTTGCCAATACGTGCGCCTGCATGTGGTCAACCGCAATCAATGGCTTTTTTGTAACCAAAGCCAATGACTTCGCAAAGCCTGCACCGACCAATAAAGCCCCGAGGAGCCCGGGAGATCTTGTAAAGGCAAAAGCGTCAATTTCATTTATTTTAAATGCTGCTTTTAGCAGCGCTTCGTCAACCACGGGAATGATAGCCTGTAAGTGAGCCCTTGATGCAAGTTCAGGAACCACTCCTCCATATTTTTCGTGTACGCTTTGAGAGTAAATAACATTGCTGAAGATTTTGCCATCGTTGCACACGGCTGCAGCGGTTTCGTCACATGAAGATTCAATTGCCAGGATGGTTGCCATACAGGTTTTATTTTGACCTTATGGCCACCACAGGATCCAGACGGGCAGCAATTACTGCCGGAATGATGCCGGCAAGAACTCCAATGACAATACAAATGGAAACTGCAAGGCTCAAAATACCGCCTGAAATATAAACAGGAAAGTCAAAAAGGTTGGTTAATACTAACGTGAGGCCAAAAACAAGTAGCAGACCTATCAATCCGCCCATAACACAAATCATTGCAGCCTCCAGTAAAAACTCGGAAAGGATACTACGTTTTTTTGCACCGATTGCTTTCTTTAATCCGATGATCGGCGTACGTTCTTTCACGGTTACAAACATAATGTTCGCGATACCGAAAGCACCCACCACAAGGCTGAGGATACCAATAGCCCAGCCGCCTAAATTCACACTCACAAATACAGAACTTACCTTATCGCTGAAGCTGCTTATTTGATTGAGTGTGAAGTTATCTTCCTGCCTCGGGCTAAGTTTTCGAATCGATCTCATCACTCCCTTTAATTCATCTGCCAATGCTGTGGCCGTGACGCCCTCTTTACCTTTTACCATTATAAGGGGGCTGCTTCTTTCTTCAGCAAATACCTGTCTGGCAAAGCGATAGGGAAGAAGAATT
>JBBQSI010000095.1:0-9638 GCA_038213975.1 Chitinophagales bacterium | reverse complement strand
ATGACTGTTGCCTGGTACGGGGCATTTGAGGTTTACTAATACCCCCTGGCTGCACAATAAAAGCATGCTCTTCATCATCACAATTTCCTGGTTGGTAGCTTTTTTTAAATACCTTTTCCAGGTACCGGCAAATAAAATTGGGTTCGTTGAAAATGGTGGGCCTTACAATTTGTGACAATTAAAGGTGATCCAGGAAATCATTTCCCTGTCAATGTTTACCATATTTGCGCTCGTTGTCTTCCCGGATCAGCCGCTAAAATGGAATCACCTCCTAGGTTTCGTATTTCTTGTGTTGGCAGCATATTTCTGCTTCAAAAAGTAGCAGTTATTTGGCAGGTATCCATTGTACTTCTTTGCTGCCTAACAGAATACCAAAATAACGGGATAGCACAAAAAGGAAGTCACTTAGCCTGTTGAGATACTTGATGATCAAATCTCCGGCAAGCTTTTCAGCATCGTGCAGGCGCACGCAATTTCTTTCGGCCCTTCGGCAGACAGTCCTGGCAACGTGGGTTAATGATACGAGCGGGTGACCTCCTGGTAAAATGAAATGTTTCATTTCCGGCAAATGCGTATTCATTTCATCGATGCCAGATTCCAGTTGTTGAATATCGCTATCGTGGAGATCAGGAGTCCATAATTTGGCAGCCTTCTTCGGATCGCAGGCCAGCTCGGAGCCAATTATAAACAGCCTGTCCTGCACAGTGCGTAGCAATAATGAAGAAGGATTATCCACGGAATAGTCAATTACCAGCCCGATATATGCATTCAACTCATCGACTGTGCCATAAGCTTCAATGCGCAGATCGCTCTTGGAAACCTTGGTTCCGCCCAATAAACTGGTGGTGCCGTCATCGCCCGTTTTCGTATAAATTTTTTGTGCCATTTTGTTGCTTAAGCTATGATTTCTTCTTTGCGCAAATCACTTTCAATTACGCCGTCCTTGAGCCGGATAATCCGGTGAGCATATTGGGCTATGTCTTCCTCGTGCGTCACGAGGATTACGGTATTTCCATCGCTATGAATTTTACCAAAAATCTTCATGATCTCCACGGAAGTCTTTGAATCGAGATTGCCCGTCGGCTCATCTGCGAGAATGATAGAAGGAGTATTGACGAGGGCCCTCGCGATAGCCACCCGCTGATTTTGTCCGCCTGAAAGTTCGGTTGGCTTGTGATGGCTGCGATCATCAAGACCAACGCGGCCCAGCATCTCAAGAGATTGCTCCGTTCGCACTTTCTTCCGGGAGCCGTTATAGATAAGGGGCAAGGCAACATTCTCTGCCGCAGTTAACCTCGGTAAGAGATTGAATTGCTGAAATACAAAGCCAATCTCTTTATTGCGGACATCCGCAAGTGAATCGTCAGACATTTTACTCACGTCGTGTCCATTCAATACATATTTGCCGGCTGTTGGTGAATCCAGGCAACCGAGAATATTCATCAAAGTAGACTTACCACTACCGCTCGGTCCCATCAGCGCCACATATTCATTTTTGAAAATCTGCAGGGTAATGCCTTTCAGCACCTTTAGCTCCTGCTTGCCCATAATGTAGCTCTTGCTTATATCCTCCAGTTGTATTATGGCTTGCATATTCTATTCAGAAAACTTAATCGATTTATTTTCTTATCACTTTTGGCACTTTAAAAAACTGATCGTCATGGAATGGCGCATTTTTTAACGCTTCGGCAGGTGAAATCATGCCTTCAGGCAGATCTTCCCGAAGAGCATTTACATTGTCTGAGATGTGAAGCAGCGGCTCAATGCCGGTTGTATCAAGTTCGTTCAATTTGTCAATGAAGCCAATCATTTTCTGAAGATCATTTTTAATCTCTTCTTTTTCGACCGGGTTGAATTCTAAGCGTGCCAGATTGGCCAACTTGTCAACTAATGCATCTGTCACCTCCATTGGGCAAATATAAAACATCCTTTGGCTGAATACTGGCATAACAGCCCTGCTATTAATTTTACAAATATTTATCTTCGCCGCCTTATGGCAATGCAAAAGGAAATCGTGGTGAGTGGCATCAGGCCGACAGGCTTTCTACACCTGGGAAATTATTTCGGGGCCATCCGGAATTATGTAAAAATGCAGGAAGATTATGCCTGTTACTTTTTTGTAGCAGATCTTCATTCTCTCACTACACACCCGGACACTTCTGAGCTGAGGGCAAATGTTCACCGGGTGTTAGCAGAAAATATTGCCTGCGGGCTGGACCCTGCTAAAGTAGCGCTATACTGCCAGAGTCACATACCCGAGACCTCATCACTTTACCTTGTGCTAAACATGCTTGCATATAAAGGCGAGTTGGAAAAGACGGTGACATTTAAAGAAAAGGTGAGGCTTTCGCCGGAAAATGTAAATGCAGGATTATTAACCTATCCTGTACTGCAGGCGGCAGACATTCTTTTACACCGGGCGCAGTATGTGCCGGTAGGGAAAGACCAGGAACAACACCTGGAGATGTCGCGGAACTTTGCGAAGCGCTTTAATCACCGTTATGCTTCCGAGGATGCGCCCATCTTCCCGGAGCCGGTTGCTTTTAATTTCAATAGTGAACTCGTGAAAGTACCGTCGCTCGACGGAAGTGGGAAGATGAGTAAAAGCGAAAACCAGATGGCAACACTCTACCTCGCGGATCAAAATGAGTTGATCACACAAAAAATCATGAAGGCCAGGACTGATTCAGGCCCTGCTGAAAAAAATTCCAAAAAGCCGGACTACATCGAAAACTTATTTCAACTTAAGAAGTTGGTAAGTACCAAAGATCGAATGGATGTGTATGAGGACATGTTCAACACCTGCAAGATCCGCTATGGAGATATGAAAAAAGAATTAGCCGAAGAAATGATAGCCTTCATTGAGCCGATCAGGAACCGGGTGGATAAGATCATTGTTGACCTTGACTACCTCGAAGACGTTATGAAAAGAGGGGCTGCACAAGCCAACGCGAGTGCCGCCGACACCATGAGTCTTGTGCGGCAGGCGATGGGATTGAATTATTTTTAGTTTATAGCTTTTACTTTACTTTTATTTACTTAGCTGTGAAAACTACGAGAGCAAGTTTTGCAAATTTTTTCAACATACTTCTACAGCCCTGATGGCAAAATCTAACAAACCTAAGCACATCGCCGTAGCTGGAAATATTGGCGCCGGTAAGACAACTCTCACCGAACTCCTCAGTAAGCATTATAAATGGATCCCGCAATTTGAAGATGTAGATCATAACCCCTACCTGAACGATTTTTACGAAGACATGCCCCGGTGGAGTTTTAACCTGCAGGTTTATTTCTTAAACAACAGGCTGAACCAGCTGCTGGACATTCAGCGTGGCTCCGAGACCGTTATACAGGACCGCACCATCTATGAGGATGCCAATATTTTTGCGCCTAACCTCCACGAAATGGGGCTCATGACCAAGCGGGATTTCACCAACTATTATTCTTTTTTTGAGACGCTTAAGTCCATGGTACAACCACCGGACTTGCTTATTTACCTCAATGCTTCAGTGCCAACACTGGTAGCGCAAATACAAAAACGCGGAAGAGAGTATGAAGAAAATATTCGGCTCGACTACCTAAAGAAACTCAATGAATTTTACACCAAGTGGATCGTGAGCTATACTGAGGGGCCATTGCTTATCGTGAATGCGGACAAAAATAAGTTTTCAGAAAACGAAGAAGACCTGGGACAGATCATCCAACAAATCGATGCTAAGTTGTTTGGTTTGTTTTAGTAATAACAATTTCGTCCGCCCTTTCCAGGCAATATTTACCGCTCATAATTTTTTGCCTCGATACTTTTCCGTTGATTCCTACTTTGACTAATTATCAAAATTAAATTTTCCGGTTATGAGAAAGCATTTTTACCAATCGCTGAGTTTTAGTTTGCTCTTTTCCATATTGATTGCCGGCGCATCGGCGCAGATCACTACCCCGAGAACACCAAGCCCGGCGGCTATGATACAGCAGACAGTTGGAATATCAACTGTCACCGTAAATTACTCAAGGCCGTCAGTAAAGGGGCGGTTGATTTGGGGCCAATTGGTGCCTTACGGTTGGAATATCCAGGGTTTTGGTACCGGCAATTCCGCGCCGTGGCGGGCGGGGGCAAATGAGAATTCGGTAATAATTTTCGGATGATGCCACAGTGCAGGGTAAAAAAGTGCCAGCGGGGAAGTATGGATTGTTTTTCACAATTAGCGCAGATAATAACGGCCAGGTAATTCTTTCGAAAGACCATGAATCCTGGGGCAGCTTTTTCTATGATTCTTCACAGGATGTCCTGAGAGCTCCGATCGAGATCAGAACGCTGCCTGCCACAGAAATGCTCACTTTCAACTTTCTCAACAATACAAAGAATTCAACGGAGCTTGTACTTGATTTTGAGAAAAAAGAATTTCCAGTGAAGATTGAATTTGATGTAGACAAAATCGTAATGGAAAATGCGAAAAAGGAGCTGAAAGGGTCGACGGGTTTTACTTGGCTGGGATTTGCTTCTGCAGCAAATTATGCCCTTCAAAATAAAACAAACCTGGAGCAGGCCTTGGCTTGGAGCGACCAGGCTGTCGCTCAAAATAATAGTTTTGCAACGTTGTCATTAAAGTCGAATATTCTGAACCAACTTGGCCGAAATGATGAGGCGGAGAAGATAATTAAAAACGCAATCGGGCAGGCAACTGAAATCGAATTGAACAACTATGGATACCAGTTGCTGAACAATGGCATGCAGGATAAAGCCATCGAAATTTTTAAGGTGAATACCCAGCAACATCCTAAGAGTGCGAACGCCTGGGATAGCCTGGGGGAAGGCTACTTTCTAAAAGGCGATAAGAAAAATGCAGCAGTGAGTTTTAAAAAAGCTCTTACAATGAATCCGGCACCAAATGTAAAAGCTAACTCAGAGAAGTATTTGAAGCAAATGGGTGAAATGTAAATTTCATTTTTTCAATCCTTTTATTTCCACCCGTTGTTTACTGCGACAGGGCTTATTGAAGATCAATTCTATCGCGTTGGGTTTGTTGACGTCGGAGTAGAATTCATCGAGAAATTTAAGGGCAAATTTTTTATAACCCTTATCTATCAGGTCGCTTGCCCGGTACACATCTTCCAGTTGCTTGCGTAGGCCATTGTAAAACCCGATGGCCTGCGTAAAATCGTCTGTAATATTATTACAATAACCCCGGTAAAGCCTTTGTCTGGTAGACTCAATACCTAACTCGGCCGCCGGCAATGCATAAGGTGCACCTACCATGCCTGAGTGATCAAAGTCGTAGGGCACCGGGTATACCGGATTAGGATGCACGAAGAGTAGCTTGATGTTTTGCAGAAATGGCACCGACCAATCAGTATTGCCAATGAGGTATTGAAAAAAGGCCATTCTTGTAAATTCAAGGCGGCTGGTATTTTCCATCGCTAACTTTTCTTCGATTAATTTCCCGGAATTTCTGGTGGCCATTTGGTCTTCATCTTCGATAAAGAAGCAAAACATACGATCGGCCTTTTCCATTTTTGCCGAATCTCTGAAAGTGATTTCGGCCAGACGAACCCTGAAACTTTTTGGCGTAATAATGTTATACATTTTGTACACCAGGAATTCGCGAATAATGTAATCATCTCCACGGCAAGGCATTACTAACTTTAGTTTGTCCTGGTGCTGAAAAACGGTGCGACTGGTGTTTTTAGGAGAAAAATTGAGGAGGATCGGCGGAATTTTACAATTCTCTTTCAGTTTTCTGAAATGCCCGCGTGTTTTGGCCTTCAGCGCTATGTTTACTATAGAATCGCCTGATTTGTAGGACAGCATCATTGGATGCCAGGCAGGTTGTTCAGTTCTGTCACTGAATAGTTCATTCAACCTGCCCGTTACAGTTAGTTGCAACACTTCGTCCCCATCAAACAAAATACTTACTGTAGAATCGGTGAGACCGGTATCGGCTGCAGGTGTTAATTGGGCAAAAGCCCGATATCTCGAAAAAAAAAGAAGGAGAAATAATAAAATATGAAGACTGTGCCTTGTCATGTTTCCGTTTGAAAGTATACGGTGTTTCTGGCGAGGCAGCGAAGATCAAGATAGTAAATTCCTACGAGAGGGAGTAAGAATCATAGCCGTGGTGCGCCGGCCAGCATCTCAGAATTGGCGTAAGCCGTATATTTCCTGAAGTTCTCTATAAAGTATGCTGCCAGTTTTTTAGCTGTTTCGTCGTAGGAATTTTTATCTGCCCATGTTGCTTTTGCGTTCAGTATTCTGTAAGGAACTCCCTGACATTTTACGGGCACCATCACACCAAATACCGGATCCGGTTGAAACTCAACTTCGTTTAACTCTCCAGAAAGGGCAGCTGCAATCATTCTCCGGGTATAAGTCAATTTGATTCGTGATCCCGTTCCATAACTTCCGCCAATCCACCCGGTATTTATGAGCCAGATATTTACACTTTGCTCCCTGATCTTTTTGCCGAGCATTTCCGCGTAGCGTGTCGGGTGAAGCGGCAGGAAAGGTGCACCGAAACACGCACTAAATGTCGGCTTCGGCTCTTTTACCCCGGCTTCAGTCCCGGCAACTTTTGCTGTATAGCCGCTGATGAAATGATACATCGCCTGGCCGGAAGAAAGTTTGCTAATTGGGGGCATCACACCATACGCATCAGCTGTTAGAAAAAAGATATTGTGTGGTAAGCCTGCCACTGATGGCACCAGCGCATTGGGGATGTAGTCAATTGGATAGCTGACGCGTGTATTTTCTGTAATCTCCTTGCTGGTAAAATCAATAGTATTTGTGTCCGGGAAGAAGGTTACGTTTTCTATAATTGCTCCAAATCGAATTGCATCATAAATTTCCGGTTCTTTTTCGGGGCTCAGGTCAATCGTTTTGGCATAACATCCACCTTCGAAATTGAAAATGCCAGCATCGTCCCAGCCATGCTCATCGTCGCCCACAAGCATCCGGTCAGGATCGGTGCTCAGCGTTGTTTTGCCAGTACCACTCAGGCCAAAGAAGATAGCCGTATCGCCTGCTTTTCCGACATTGGCGGAGCAATGCATACTCAATACGTTGTGTTCCTGGGGCAGGATAAAATTCAGAATGCTGAATATTGCTTTTTTCATTTCCCCCGTGTATTGTGTGCCACCTATCAATATCACTTTCCGGGTAAAGTCGGCAATTACAAACACTTTCGTACGGGTGCCATCTGTTTCAGGCTCGGCGAAAAAGTGTGGCACCTGAAAAATGTGCCAGTCGGGTTTCATTTGTGAGAGTTCGGCTGCATCCGGACGAAGAAACATATTGTATGCAAAAAGGTTGCAGCATGGGTTTTCATTTATTACGCGAATATTGATCCTGTAGTTTTCGTCGGCGCATACGTAGCAGTCCCTCACCCATAAAGGTTTGTCATCGAGAAAATCAAGCGCTTTTTGATAAAGTGCCTCAAACTTATCTCTGCGGATCGGGATATTGAATTCATTCCAGTCGATCACGTTTTCCGTCAGCTCGTCCCTTACAATATATTTGTCTTTTGGGTTACGTCCCGTAAACTCACCGGTATCAATTACCAACGCACCGGTGTCGCTCAGTTCACCTTCTCCTTTTTCCAAAGCGAGGCGAATGAGTTCATCAGGGGGTAACTGGTAATAAATATTTGCGGCATTTGTAATACCTGCATTAATAAGAAACGCCGGAGAGACAGTGAAAAGGGTAGGAACTGACATATACAAGTTTTCGTAAGCAAGCTCAAAATAGTGAATTCCCGCTTTGAACAAAATTCAATTGACAAGCCATTAGGAGACTTTTTATAAATGAATTTTAACGCGTCGGTGTATTTGAGGAAATTTAACTAATATTTTCTCATTTTTTTGCGTCGCTGCGCCTGCAATCCTGAAGGAATTGAATAGAAATAATATTTTTCAGACGAACACTTCTTTCGGAGGGCGGTTAATGCATCAATATTGAAACGTGTATATTGCGACCTTCAAATTTTGACATGAGAAATCCTCCACTCAATCCTGAAATATTTGTCCAAAACCGTAAGCGTTTTATTTCCAAAATGGAAAAAAATGCCATAGCGATCTTCAACAGTAACGACGAATTACCGGTGAATGGCGACGCCCTTCATTCTTTTCGTCAAAACGCGGATCTATATTGGCTCACGGGGATTGACCAGGAAGATACAATGCTCATTCTTTACCCCGATAATCCTGAAGAAAAATACAGGGAGGTGCTTGTGTTGGTACGGCCAAATAAACTGAAGGAAAAATGGGATGGTCACCGGTTGACGGCGGAGGAGGGGACAGAGATCTCAGGAATCAAATCCGTCATCTGGCTGGACGTGTACGACGCAATGCTACAGCCTTGGATCCACTACGCGGACACAATTTATCTGAATACAAATGAGAATGATCGCAAGGCAAGCCTGATACAAGTGAGAGACTATCGCTTCGCTGCTGAAATGAAACAACGGTATCCGCTGCACAATTACAAACGCAGTGCGAAGATCCTGAGAGAATTTAGAGCCATAAAAACGGCGGACGAGGTTGAAGTAATCCAGAAAGCGATAGATATCACTGAAAACACTTTCAGGCGCCTGCTCAAATTTGTCCGTCCCGGTATAATGGAATATGAAATTGATGCGGAGATATGGCATTCGTTTCTTTCGCAAAGATCAAACGGGCCTGCCTATGGAAGTATTATTGCCAGTGGCGATAGCGCCCGTACGCTTCATTATGTCACTAACAAGAATGAATGTAAAGACGGCGAATTGCTATTAATGGACTTTGGAGCTAACTATGGTGGCTATGCTGCCGACCTTACCCGCACGATACCGGTAAATGGCAAATTCGCCAAAAGACAAAAGGAAGTATATAATGCCTGCCTGCAGCTTCATATGTTTGCTGCAGGCATCTTAAAACCTGGTATCACGCTGCCTGATTATACGGACAAGGTGGGCGAAGAGGCTACCCGTGTCTTTCAGAAAATTGGCCTTTTAAATAAGGCAGATATAAAAAACGAAGACAAGGACAACAAGGCATACCGGAAATATCTTTACCATGGTATCTCGCATCACCTGGGGGTAGATGTACATGACCTGGGGCCAAAGTATGAACCCATAAGACCCGGAATGGTTTTCACTGTAGAGCCAGGCATCTACATCGAAGAAGAACAAATGGGCGTTCGTATTGAAAATAATTTCTGGATTACTAAGAGCGGTAACAAAGACCTCATGAAAAACATACCGATCAAGGCGGATGAAATAGAATCCCTTATGAAAACAAAATAATTCCCGGCAGGCTCGTTTTTATAGCTTTTCGCATGAAGCAAATTCCCAACTTTTTTACTCTGCTCAATCTTTTCGCTGGTTGTCTTGCTATCGTGTTTGCCTTGCAGACAAATGCTGTGATGATTTATGTAAATGACGATCTCAGCAGCAGTTTTAATATTCCCGAAAAATTGAGTTGGGCAGGCATTTGCATCCTGGTAGCTGCGGTCATTGATTTCCTCGATGGCTTCGTTGCACGTATGTTGAATGCCAGCAGTGAAATGGGGAAGCAATTAGATTCACTCAGTGACGTGGTGAGTTTTGGTGTTGCGCCCGGTGTAATTGTTTATCAAATACTGCGCCTCAGCTTTGCCCGCGAGACAAATG
>JBBQSI010000094.1:0-9658 GCA_038213975.1 Chitinophagales bacterium | reverse complement strand
GGATGTGACTGTCGTAACTTCTTCAGGAAAAGTAACCATCACTGATTCCCTGGGCAACTACCGGATATCCGCGGGCGCGGAAGATTCTCTAAGCTTTGTGTATAACGGCAAAGCCACGATGAAATTCCCGGTGAAGACCATTCCAGTTCAGAATGCTTTCAATATCTCACTTCGCATCAGGATCAAGGATAAATACAAGCTCTTGTCACGCGTGACAGTGTACGCAAATACCTACCAACAGGACTCGCTGGAAAACCGAAATGAATACGCTAAAGTTTTCAGTCGACAGAAACCTGGTTTGCAAACGTCAACAGATCCGGGCGGGGCGGCAGGTCTTGATCTCGACGCACTCATCGGGGTTTTTCAATTTCGAAAAAACAAACAGAGCCTGGCATTCCAGCAACGCCTGCAACAGGAAGAAGAGGAAAAGTATGTGGATTATCGCTTTAGTTCTGCCCTGATCAAAAGGTTGACCGGGCTAAACGGGGACACGTTACAACGATATAAATCGCTTTATCGTCCTTCTTACGAATTTGTGCGGGCCACAACTCTTGCGGAATTCTATCAATATATCCTGAATACGTCTTATGCTTTCAAGCGTGCGGCCGGCATCAATCTGCAACAACCAGGGGGGGGTGGTGGGAATTAATCTTTATCCATTACAAGTTCCACAAGCACGCCATTTGTACTTTTTGGATGGAGAAAGGCGACAAGCTTATTATCTGCTCCCTCCCTTGGGTTTTCGTCTACAAAAGTGAAGCCTTCAGACTTAAGCCGTCCAATTTCAGCATGGATATCATCTACCTTAAGGGCAATATGATGTAATCCTTCTCCTTTTTTTTCGATAAAGCGGGCTATTGCGGACGAGGGGTCAGCCGACTCGAGTAGTTCCATCTTTGTCTCGCCTGTCTTGAAAAAGGCGGTTTTCACCATTTCTGACTTCACTTCTTCTGTTTTATAACAAGTTGTATCAAGCAGCTTTTCAAACAGTGGTATGGAAACGCCTAAAGTCTTTACCGCGATCCCAATATGATCAACATTTTTTAGCATATATTGAAAACAAATTTACACTCGCGGTGTTGTAAAAAGGCGCCGGAATGAAATAGCTTACGAGAATGGTAAAATTACCGCTGGAATCGATGCTTGAACAACTCCTATTCCCTTTTGGCTTAACTTTGCAACACTTAGAAAATTACAAATATGTTGAAGCTCCCTGTTTATTTAGATAATAATGCCACCACCCCAATGGATACGAGGGTTTTGGAAGCGATGATGCCTTATTTTACCGAACATTTCGGTAATGCGGCAAGCAGGAATCATCCGTTTGGCTGGCAGGCAGAAGAAGCAGTTGACTATGCCCGGGAACAAGTGGCGAGGTTGATAGGTGCAGACCCAAAAGAGATCATTTTTACATCTGGTGCTACTGAGGCCGATAACCTGGCCTTGAAAGGTGTTTATGAAATGTATGCTTCCCGTGGAAACCATATCATCACGGCTAATACCGAACACAAGGCTGTGTTGGACACTTGTAAGCACATCGAAAAACTTGGTGGTGAGGTAACATACCTCGACGTGAAAGAAAACGGTCTGATCGACCTTAAAGAGCTGGAAGCCGCCATGAAACCAACGACTATTCTTGTTGCTATCATGTACGCTAATAATGAGATTGGGGTAATTCAGCCGGTGAAAGAGATAAGCGCAATAGCTAAAAAACACGGAGCGCTATTTTTTACTGATGCTACCCAGGCCGTTGGCAAGGTACCCGTAGACGTTCAAAAAGACGGGATAGACCTGGCGGCATTTACTGCTCATAAAATGTACGGTCCCAAAGGTGTTGGCGCATTGTACGTTCGCCGTAAAAACCCAAGGGTGAAGGTGACTGCGCAAATCGATGGAGGTGGTCATGAACGTGCCATGAGGAGCGGAACCTTAAATGTACCGGGTATTGTTGGCTTCGGTAAAGCCTGCGAACTATGCCAGTTGGAGATGACAGAAGAGACGGAAAGAATCAGCACGCTTCGCGACAAACTGGAGACGGATCTGCTTCAGTTGGAAGAGGCCTATGTCAACGGCTCAACAGAGCACCGCCTGCCCCATGTTAGCAATATCAGTTTTAAATATGTTGAGGGTGAAGGTTTGTTGATGGGATTTAATAAAAATATTGCTGTCAGTTCAGGTTCGGCCTGTACGTCTGCTTCGCTGGAACCCTCGTATGTTTTAAAGGCGCTTGGCCTTGGAGACGACCTGGCACATTCTTCCTTGCGTTTTGGCCTCGGCCGTTTCACTACTGAAGAACAAATAGATTATGTAATAGAACATGTAAGATCTACGGTGCTTCGCCTGCGGGAAATGAGCCCATTATGGGAAATGTGGAAAGATGGCGTGGATTTGGAGAGCGTAGAGTGGGCAGCCCATTAATATTTAATTAGAAAATAATTTTCTATTTTTTACAAATAAAACAACTAAAAATATATACAATGGCTTATTCAGATAAAGTAATCGACCATTATCAACATCCCAAAAATGTTGGGACACTTGATAAAAGTAAAAAGAACGTAGGCACGGGTCTCGTAGGTGCGCCTGAATGTGGTGACGTTATGCGCCTGCAGATAGAAGTAGATGATGCAAGCGGGATGATCACGGATGCAAAATTTAAAACTTTTGGCTGTGGTTCTGCAATTGCGTCCTCTTCACTCGCTACAGAATGGCTGAAAGGTAAAACTGTAGACCAGGCATTGACGATCGACAATATGGATATCGTGGAAGAATTAAGCCTTCCCCCGGTGAAGATTCACTGCTCCGTGTTGGCCGAAGACGCGATTAAATCAGCTATCAACGATTATCGTGAAAAGAACGGTTTGGAAAAACTCGCTTTCGAGGAAAGCGTAGTTCATTAATTTGAAACAGAGGGATTTTGTCTAATGATTTACGTAAGCGATAAGGCAAGAGAAAAAGTATTTAAACTGAAGGAAGAAGCGAAACTTCCCCCGGAGGATTATTTTTTGCGTGTAAGTGTAGTAGGCGGCGGTTGCTCCGGGCTAAGTTATAAAATGGATTTCGACAATGAAAAGAAACCCATGGACCAGGAGTTTGACGACAACGACGTGAAAGTAGTAACCGATCTTAAAAGTTTCCTGTACCTCGTGAATACAACACTCGATTTCAGTGATGGATTAAATGGAAAAGGATTTTACTTCAGTAATCCTAATGCGAGCAGGAGTTGCGGTTGCGGTGAAAGTTTTGCTGTTTGATTTTTTATTTAAATGTAAGCAGGCTCGTTTCCAGGGCCTGTTTTTTTATGCCTGAATGTTCCTCCAGCCACCAGTGCAGCACTACGATTGCCCAGAGCCTGTTAAATAAATAGTCTTCACCGGCCAGGTATCGCTTCAAAAGAGACTTTACCTTTTGGTTCTCTAACAGAGCATGTTTTTCAATTACGCTTTCCGCTGTATATTTTTCCAGCAAATAATAGAGATTTGTTTTCAACCACTTTTTCAGAGGAATACTAAACCCCCATTTTGGCCGGTTAAAAAGCTCTGCCGGTAGATAATCGAAGAGCACCTGTTTCAAAAAATATTTCAGTTCGCCATTTCTCAGCTTAAGATCACGGTGAAGGTTAAATGCAAAATCAGTAATGAGCGGATCAAGAAATGGCACGCGTACTTCCAGGCCGTACTTCATGCTGGCACGATCTACTTTCACTAAAAGATCATCCGGCAGATAGTACCTGAAGTCCCACAAAGCTTGCTCTTCCAGCGCATCTAAGTCCCTTCCCGCAGATGGTATCATATTCAATTCATCGAAACTCCCCGGACCATTTATCATCAGGGAATTGACCTCCTGTTCACTAAAAAAATATTGCTCCTGCGAAAAAATGTGGCTCCTGATTCTCGAAGCAGCCGGATAAGCAAAAACTTTGCTGGCTCGTTTATACTTGTCATTCAACACCTGGCCGACCCGATGAATCGGCTGTCTTAACGCTCTGAAGGCTGGATGCTCCATCCTCCTGGCCCATCGATAGGCGCCGTAGCCGTAAAAGAGTTCATCCCCTCCGTCGCCACTGAGCGCAACTGTAGCTTCCCGGCGGGCCAGCCGGCTCACCATCATAGTAGGAAAAGCGGAAGAATCTGCAAAAGGTTCATCGTAAGCTGGCAGTAAATCATGAATGAGTTCAATAACCTCACCTTCCTTCACCGAAAATTCGTGGTGGTTTGTTTTTAATGTACCAGCTACTGACCCGGCATAGTTTGATTCGTTGTATTGACCGCCATCAATGGCTATGCTGAAGGTGTTTATCCTGTCTGAACTTACGCCCGAAGCGACCGCAGTGATAAGACTACTATCAATGCCACCGCTAAGAAAGGTGCCGACTGGTACATCACTAACAAGTTGTTCCGCAACAGTTTTTTCGAGTAGTTTTTTAAAAGTTTGCTTAGCTGCCGGCAGGTCATTGCATGGAGCAGGACGATGGGTAGCTTCCGCATTCCAGAAAGGTTTTGCTGACTCAAACGCATGGTGGAATGAGTCAGTATCATTTTTCACCTGCAGATAATGACCGGCAGGGAATTTCTTTATTTCGTTATAAATAGTAAATGGATGAGGAATAAATCCCAGATGCAGAAAATTGGCAATAGCTTTTTTATCCAGAGATAAAGACGCAGACTTTAGCCTGTCAATTACTTTCAGTTCGGATGAAAAGATGATATCATCCCCTGCGCTGTAAAAAAACAGCGGCTTTATACCGGCATGGTCCCGGGCAACTGTCAACACGTTTTCGTGCAGATCATAAATTGCAAGGGCGAACATCCCGCGGAAATCGCGAAAAGAAGCGGTTCCGAACTTCGCGAAGTATTCCAGGATCACTTCTGAATCGGAAGTTGTTTTAAAATTAATTGCCGGCAACTGCTTGCGCAACTCCCGGAAATTATACACCTCCCCATTGAAAACCATTACATAGCGACCATTCGCGGAAAAAATTGGTTGGTTGGCGGCGGCGCTCAAGTCTAGTATCGACAAGCGGCGATGTCCTAATCCAACTGACGCGTCTTCCGAAAAATAAAAGCCTTCCGCATCCGGACCGCGATGTGCAAGCAGTGAAGTGGCGGACTGAAAATCAACTGGCGAGATTGAATTAGTATGGGAAATATAACCGGTAATGCCGCACAAAATCTTTGAATTTTAATTATGCACTTTCCGCGAGGGATTCCAGGTAAATTTTTTTTAACCCGGTAGTATGTTTATCGAGTGTGTAATGTTCGAGTACCCGTTGGCGTGCCAAATCTGCCCGCCCTTGAAGGTCACTGTGATTATTGATACAGTGATCCACTTTTTCAATAAAATCCACGGGGTCATTGAGTTCAAAATAAATCGCTGTATCGCCACATTGCTCCATAAATGCCGGAATATTACTCAGCAGCAAAGGTATATTGGCAGACATTGCCTCCAGGATGGAAAGTGAGAACCCTTCAAAGCACGACGCTGAGACATACAGATCATATTCAGGCAGAAAATCCTCTATTTTGTCGACTTCACCTTTTAGTTTCACCGGTGCATCATGTTCTTTTATCAACTGCTCAATAGTTTCCCTTTCGCTACCTTCTCCAAAGATGTGTAATTCAGCATTCTTATTTCCTTGTAAGGCACGAATCAGAAATTCAAAATTCTTACCCGGCCTCAGGGCGCCGACACTCACCATCATAAATTTTATTGGGCCAATGCGATGCACTTTTTTTGCCGGCAAAAACTTTTCAGTATCTGCAAAAGTGTGAAGCAGAAAAGATTTATGCGGTTGCCTTCTTAAAAAATGCAGGTACTCATTTAATGCATTTTCTGACACGCCAATAAGTGTATACCGTCGCAGGCGCGACGTAAATCTATCCAACAAGCGTACGTGCCATTTCTTATAGTCAAGTGCACGCTTAACTGAAGTGTGCATGGTAGTGATAAGCGGAATTCGCCGCGGCGTAGCGATCCGTGCAATAACAGTCGGCCAAAAAAGATGCGTGTGAATAATATCCGGCCGCTTCAATTTTATCAGTCGTCTCAACCGGAAAATGGCCAGAGGTATTTTGAAATATGACTTTATGTTCAGCGAAATATATTCATCGCACGAAAGGTCTTCTCCAAAAGCATTCTCTCCATATAATTCAACTACGATGTTGCGGTATTCCGGCAATTCCTTCACCACCCTTACCAGCATTATCTCCGCTCCACCACGGGCAAGGTTATACGTAAAGTGGAGTATTGTTTTTTTTGCCATGGGCAGTGATAGTTTTCAGAAGTTTTAATCAAAGTTTTGTTTCCATTGCTTATAACGCTGCAGCCCTCCAAGCGCCCCGATCAGCCGGTTGGTAAACGAATTGAGAATTGAAGTATTCGGGAGCAAATCAAGAAACAGTATCCAGCCTTTCTCTGTTTTGTGACTGAGTTCGAAGATAATTTTTGCCAGACCGCTATAGGATTTTTCAGCAATTGGCAACGGTACGCCCTGCTTCACTGCCTTGTATTCTGAAGCAAATCCATCATGAATTCGGGAGAGGAATTTTTTTACCTCCAACCTGTCATCATGGTTGTGAATGAGTGTAACATCAAACACGATAAAAATCGATACCAGTGCACTTTTCAGCTTCCTGGATATATCAGCATCCTCGCCCTGGAAAACGGCTCTCTCATCGTATCCACCTATTGCGGTAAAAATCCGTTTGGAAATAACAAGGCAACCACTGCCGACTGCTTCGTAGGGGTAAACCCCAACCGATGGCGCGGGCGAAGGCTTGTGTAGTCGTCCCCAGAGGCTGTCATACTTTGCATCAAGAATATATCTTCCAACTTTTGTTTTTTTCAACTTCTTTTTTAACTCAGTTGAATATTCCCAATTAAGAGAATAAGCAGCACCTGATAAATTCTCCGCGATTACAAAAGCACAAATCCAGTTGATTGCCTTTCCATCTATCCACATATCGTCGTCCAGGAAAAACAAAATATTTCCCAGCGCTTTGGAAACTCCAAAATTGCGGGCCGCAGAAACTCCGTAGCCGGGATTATTAAAATAGTTCACTTTATCAGCCAGGATGCCGGGTACTTCCAGCACTTCATCCCCGTCATTCACTACAATTATTTCGGCCGGTGCACCCTGTATTGCCAGGACCGCTTTCGTTACAGTCTCCCACAGTATTTTCTCGCGGTGACGTGTGGCAATAATGATAGAAATAAAGTTGGCGTCGCTCATATCCGTGGCTTAAGGGATTTGTTTCTCACTTCTGATGGCGTAGATCATGCCCGAGTTAGCAGTACGAAAAGCGGTTTCCACCACATAGTAGTCGCAGTCACGCAGTTTGGTTACAATATCCGTAGGCTTGATCTCGTGCCATTCGATAAAATAAATATTTGCAATCGACAGCAGACCGGCTTCATATAAGGAGTCAACGATCTCGTATTCGGCCCCCTCGGTATCTATTTTACAAACAACAAAATGCTCTTTGATGTCGTGTTGAATTCTGGCAATCTCTCCAGCGGCAGACTTTACCTTCATGGTCTGCCTGCTCACATCTCCCAGCACATAGTCATCAGTATTAGGAAGGCCATTAATACCCATTCTGCCTTTTTGCTCAGTAGAATATGAAACCTCCAGCAGCCGTTCTTCCCTCGCCAGGCCATAGTTGTTAGCAGTAATTTTTTTCGATAGGGCCTTGTTCAATTTTATATTTTCCATTGCCATTTCAAAAGTGGGGGTGAATGGTTCAAAAGAATAAACCTTATCTACATTGTCCCGCGAAGCAAAAAACAATGACGTGACACCCACGTTCATTCCAATGTCTATCAGTGCAATTTTTCTTGCAGGTGGTGTAATCAGGTTGTATGCGCCTTCCAGGAAAACTTCAGTGAGTATGAAGATTTCCTCTTCATCATTTATTCGAAACCGTACGTGATGATTTGAAGCATGTATTTCTCCATTTTTATTTACATAAAAAGTAAATCCGCCATTTCTTGCAAGTGCTACGGCATTGGCATAGCGCTTAAGGACAGGCGATGCTTTTTTTAATGGAATGGTAAGATCCAGTTCCTTGAAATGAATGTTGCCATTTTTAGTTTCATACACCTCCCTTGGAATATTATAGACAGCAAGGCCATTTCCAAATGAAGAAACAGTTCTTTCAAACTTAAGTCCGAAGAATCTGAAAAAGGAGTGAATAAAATTTTTCAGCTTCATCAGTTTTCAATTTTGATCTGGTTCATGAATTCAACGTGGCCACGGTATTGGGAGAGATAAGGCTTCACGCTTACCGTGGAAGGGTAAGCAGGTTTTATCCGCACTTGTGTGAGGTCAAGCACTTCTTTCCGCATCTCGTTGATCATATAGTAGAGGCCGATAGAATATTCACCTTCTACGAGATTGAGTTTCTCTATCTTTCCTTTGAGACATAAGCGGTTGCCCGCTTTTACAAAGTACTGGATGAATGGACGCAGGTCGATGATGGTGACCCTCACGCCTTTCGCGCTGTAAACTAAAAGGCAGAAATCAGAAACAGCCGGTGAGTCCTGGCCATCAAACTCTATGCAGATATTAAAGGCTACATCTTCGCCGCTGGTGATTTCGCCCGGAAGAAATTTAAATTCTACAAGCGATACCTTATCTATTAGTTCAAGTGTGTTGAAAGTGTAATTCCTGTTGTCTTTCAGGTAATGAGTGATCAGTTTATGCGGATCTCCTTCTTCGGCAACCATGCCATCACGGAGAATAATCGCTTTACTACACAACTGTTCGATAGAGTTCATGTCATGACTAACAAAAATTACTGTACGCCCGCTCTTGCTGATCTCATTCATCTTGCCAAGACATTTCTTTTGAAATTCTGCATCGCCAAGAGCCAGTACTTCGTCGATGATCAATATCTCAGGCTCAAGATGCGCAGCCACGGCAAACGCTAAACGCAGCTGCATACCACTGCTGTAACGCTTCAGGGGAGTATCGAGAAACTTCTCTACGCCACTGAAGGTGATGATTTCGTCGAGGTGTTTGTATATCTCGCGGCGGCGCATGCCTAGCACGCTGCCATTCATGAAAATATTCTCCCTGCCGGTAAGCTCCGGGTGAAAGCCGGTACCAACTTCCAACAGGCTCGCGATTCTGCCCCGGCAGATTACTTTACCGCTTGTTGGTGGCGTAATTTTGCTAAGCACTTTGAGAAGTGTGCTTTTTCCTGCGCCATTGCGGCCGATCACGCCAACGCTCTCTCCTGCCTGCACGTTGAAACTGACATCCTGAAGGGCAAAAAAAGTTTTGTTGTCGATCCTATTCTTTTTGAAGGGCCTTGCAAATAAGTCACGTAAAGCCAGGTAGCTCTCCTGCTTTCCGCCAAGCTTGAATTGCTTTGATAAATGTTGAATTTCGAGGATTGGTTTCATATCAGGCAAGGTCTGCGAAGTAGGCTTCGGTTTTTCTAAATCGGTAAATGCCTATTCCCAATAGTAACAACGCTACAATGGAACCAAAAAGTACGCCCTGCCAGTCAACTGCCATGCCGGTGAATACACTCCTGCAAAGCTGGATGGCTGAGGCGATGGGATTGGCTTTCATAATCGCATTGACGACCGGGTGCGTAAAAGCGCGGGAAGAGTACAGAACCGGGTTGGCAAATAGTAAAAACTGGATCATGAA
>JBBQSI010000093.1:0-9673 GCA_038213975.1 Chitinophagales bacterium | reverse complement strand
TGAAGATGTAAATAATTTCCCCACGGGACAAGCTTCAAGAGCACCAGCTCAGCCAGGCTTTGTAAATGGCATATACACCCAGGAATCACGGCGGTTCACAGAATCCAATCTTGATTTTTTGATCAGCGCAAATAAAGAAGTTGGAGATTTTGATCTGACACTAACTGGCGGTGGTAATCAGCTACGCAGACGCTCAGACATAAATAATGTGCAAGTGAATGACTTTGTAATCAGGGGTCTTTATACTGTTCAGAATGGCAGGGCGAAAAATCCCGTTTATACTTTGATTGAGCAGGGCGTAAATTCTTTGTATAGTTCCGGTGAGATATCATGGAAGCGCACTTTATATTTGAATGGTACAGTAAGAAATGATTGGTTTTCTACACTATCAGCAGCAAACAGGAGCATCTTGTATCCCTCGATTTCGGGTGCGTATGTTTTTTCTGAGCAGCTTAAAAATGTATCATGGTTGGATTTTGGAAAGATCCGGCTTGGATATGCTGAAGTAGGTAGCGACGGAGATGTAGCTCCTTATTCTGATCAGCTTTTCTATTTTATCAATTCTAATTTGATCAATAATCCTAATGGAACTCCGGTAGCTGTAGGCGGAAGCGGAGGCACTGTACCAAATGCTAACCTGAAGCCGAGCCGGGTGGCTGAAACTGAAGTGGGTCTTGAACTCAAAATGTTTAAGAGCAGAGTAAATCTTGACATCGCCGCTTATCGGAAAATAACCTCTGACCAAATTGTACCCGTGCAAATATCAAATGCATCCGGATTTGTGAATACGAGAATAAATAGTGGTAAAAGCCGCAACCTTGGTTTTGAAGTATTGTTAACTCTTTTGCCGTTACAAACAAAAAATTTCAATTGGGAATTTACAGCTAACACGTCCTTTAATAAAACCAAGGTGTTGAGTATTTTGACCAATACTCCCGGAGAAAGTATTACCATTGGTTTCCATCCCTTCAATGGCGAAATCAGGAATGTGGTAGGAGAAGAAATTGGGCAGATAGCCGGCTTCGGCTACGCCCGCGATGCTAAAGGACAAAGGATCTTTCAGGCGAATGGTATTCCATTACGAACTCCGACCCTGATATTATTTGGCAGCGCATTACCTAAATGGACAGGAGGATTTCTAAATTCGTTTAACTATAAAAGTATAAACCTGAGTGTTTTTATAGATTACAAATTAGGCAACAAGATACTCTCCGGTACAAATTTCAATGCCGTCCGCCATGGCCTGCATAAGATGACTTTGGAAGGAAGGGAAAGCGGAGTGATTGGGGACGGTGTAGATGCAAACGGAGCCGTAAATACCGCCGTTGCAGCCAATCAAACATATTGGGAACATCTTCGTTCGCAGGCGCTTGTAGAATCTGTGGTGTATGATGGCGGTTACTGGAAACTGCGGCAGATAACCCTGGGTTATGATTTCACCAGGTACGTCCCCGCGAGTTGGCCGGTTAAAGGGCTTAAGATTGATTTCGTCGCCAATAATGTATTGATGATAAAAAAATGGATTGACAATATTGATCCTGAAACAGCTGGATATGGTTCGGATAATATGGTTGGCCTGGAGTCCGCCGGTCTTCCGTCCACGAGAGGATTAGGTGTCAATCTGAATATTAAATTTTAATACAACTCATTATGAAAAAAATATTTAACTACGGTGCGCTGGCTTTGATACTGCTGGGTATTTCTTCCTGCGACAAAGGGTTGGAAGATCTAAATAGAAACCAAACCAGCCCGACCTCTATTGATCCGGTACTTCTTTTAAATAACGCTGTGATCAATGCATCATTCCCTACTCAGACGGTGTTCTTTGATATGGGTATTGTTCAGCAATTAATAACGCCAAATGGTGGTGTGCTCGCCGGGGCAAATTTTAACCAGGAAAGCCGGGATAACGCTAATGTGTGGGCCCCTTATTATCAAAATGTAATAAAATATACTCACGACGTGGTTGTGAATACAACCGGTGTTACCGGCAGAAGTAATCTTAATAACATGGCCCGGATTTTCCAATCATATGTATTTATGGTTTTAACGGATGAATATGGCGATATCCCATATTCGCAGGGCGGCGCCGGTTACTCAGACCAGATTTTTTTTCCGGCTTATGACAGGCAACAGGATATTTACCCGCAAATAATACAGGAACTAACGCAGGCCTCAGCAGCCCTGGATCCTGCCGGTACCATAGAAACGCAGGATGCCCTTTATGCCGGCGACATTGCCAAATGGAAAAAGTTTGGCTACTCGTTATTGTTAAGAGCAGGCATGCGCCTTAGTAAGGTTGATGCTGCCAAAGCACAATCTACTGTGCAGGCTGCATTTGCGGGGGGAGTCATCATGGATAATGACGATAATGCCTATGTGAGGCATGACGCGAATTACACATTCCCGATCGGCAATATGCTGAACGGAAGCGAAGCGGCTAATTTCTACCTGGCAAAACCATTTGTTGATCAACTGAAAAGTACAAACGATCCCCGGCTTGCGGCTATAGCCGTCCGTTATGTTGGCGCTACCTCCGGCAATGGGCAAACACCAGCAGTAGCTTCCAGGGATCCTGCAGTACAAATTGGGATGCCAATGGGTTATGATAACGGGTCAATTATTGCCCAGGCCTCAGCAGACGGGCTTGCCAGTTTTTATGATTATAGCCAGGTGGACAGGACAAGACTTGTAAAAACTTTCTCTCCATCTTTCTTTGTTACCGCTTCGCAAACTCTGTTATTACTTGCAGAAGCAAGTTTCAGGGGATGGATTTCATCCGGCACAGCGGCACAATATTTTGCTGATGGCATAAGAGCACACATGGACCAGATGGCCATTTATGATGACGGCTCTGCAATAGATCCCGCCGACAAAGAGGCGTATGTCGCTGCTAATCCTCTCACTCCCGGGAGTGAGCTTCAGCAAATCAATACTCAATACTGGATCTCATCTTTTTTAAACGGACCGGAAGCCTTTGCAAATTTCAGGAGAAGCGGATTTCCTGCATTAACTCCAAACCCTTACGGACAGCCCAATAACCCGGATGTACCAAATGGGACATTTATCAGAAGGCTTACTTATCCTAATTCAGAATTGTCAGTAAATACAGATAATGTAAATGCTGCAGTGACTGCACAGGGAGGGGACAAATTGAGCACAAGAGTTTGGTGGGATAAATAATAGATGGTAAGTACAATTTATATAGACATACGAAGCCGTCTCTTAACAGGGACGGCTTCTTTTTTATAAACATCGTTACTGCAATTAAGAAGTTTAAGTCTCAGCCGCGTCTCCCGCAGGGGACCCGGCGTGGCAAATAAAGTCACCAATTATTTTGTACTTTACTTTTCAATGGCTACAAAGCAACAAATAACTGAAACCGAAATCACTTGTTATAACCTGCCTGCCGGCAGGCAGGTTGGCTTCATCTATGGATTTTCCCGGTTGATAATATTTATGTAGTTAATGGGTATTGATTTGAGCTTAAAGATTTAAAATATTGCAAATTTGATCTTTCGTTCACACGCCGAGTCCCCTGCGGGAGCCCCCTGCGGGAGATTGAGACAGTAGCAGCTAAAAATATTTAATGACAATAATAACTGCGAAATCAAAATGATAAATCTGAAATTTGCTTTTTTATTCATCTTTTTAGCCTCTTTAAATAATATTTTGATTGCACAAAAAAAAGGGGACAATACTATAATTGTTCAAGGTTTTGTAGATTATAATAAATTAAAAGAGGTGCTTTTTGACAATGGTTTTGTTTCGGCAAACTCTGACACGTCTTTTATTTCTACAAATAGTAAAGCCATGGGCTACTTGGGAGAGGTAACCTATATCATGAAAAAAATCGACTCCACTTTAACGATTAAAGGTCTTGTTGAAGCTACATTAGACGGATTTTCTACGGGAAAAGACCCACTAGAAAATAAGGGAGAAAAAGGTACTCTTTATAGAGTAGGATTTGCAACAATAATTAAGATTGCGAATTCATTTGGATTGCCGGTTTCTTATCTAAAAATAAAACAACCGTAGCATTCAAAAGGCATAGTACAACAGGCTTTTGTGCAACCAGTCAGACCTGAACCAATTCGTTTTTATAATCTAATATTTTTTGTTCCCAAATTATTAAATCAGCAAAAACGCTCCAATGGGCAAACAAGCAGGGCTGCATTTTTATACAATGCATTGAGCCATCGGCGGCTCTTACGCAGGTTCATCCCGTTTGTTCCGTTTGCAACAGTCCGGCAATGATCGCTATGGAATAAAAAATAAAACTTTCCTTTTCGTCATTGGCAGTTGTTGTCTTCTTTCTATTCAAAAAATGGAATTCCCGGAACAGCATATTTTTTCATAGCGTCTACGTTTATCTCCACACCAACACCAGGTTTTTCGGAAACAGTTATGAAACTATTTTCCACCCATTCACCATCGTAGGTAACAATTTCTTTAAACATAGGATCGGTATGGAAATAAGATTGCCATTCCATAATTAGAAAATTAGGTACAGAAGCGCAAACGTGTGCAGTGGCCATCGCACCAAGGAACGACGCCACCATGTGCGGGGCAAAGGGCACATAATATAAATTGGCAAGATTTGCAATCCGCTGCCCCTCTCCCAGTCCGCCGGTTTTTTGCAGGTCGGGCATGATGATATCAACACCGCCCATCTCTAATATTTTCCTGAAGCCATAAGCGAGATAAAGATTTTCACCGGCGCATATAGGGGTGCTTGTTGATTCTGTAATTAGCTTGTAGGCTTCCACATTTTCTGCCGGTATGGGTTCTTCGAGCCACATCAGGTTAAGTGGTTCCAGTCGTTTAGCAATAGCCTGGGCGGTAACCGCATCATACCGTCCATGCATATCAACACAAATATCTATGTTGGGGCCGACGGCTTCACGGGCAGCGCTTATCTGGTCAAACATTCTTTGCAATTCGGCAGGACTGGCCGTCCAGTTGTATGCATCATATTTATTGGGATCATTCGCCTGGTCGAGGTCAAATTTCATCGCATTAAAACCCATGCTCTTTGCTTTCATTGCTGCGTCTGCAAAATCTTTTGGAGAAGGTAGTTTAACCTGGTAAAGAGCGGTATCATTATATACCCTTACCTTATCACGAAATTTACCGCCGAGTAATTGATACACCGGTAAGTTCAATGCCTTTCCTGCCAAGTCCCATAAAGCAGATTCAACAGCAGACAATACTGCGACATACATGCCCGACTGGGCTCCCTGGAAAAAGCCCGACTTGCGTATGTCTTCAAAAAGACGATGAACATTAAGCGGACTCTTGCCTTTGATGCGCTGACCAAAATTTTTCACGAGGTGGTATGTGCCCGGTATGGCATCTACCCCTTCGCCGCAGCCCCATATATCCTGGTTGGTAAAAATTTTTACAAAAAGGCTGCCCTTAATATAGCCACATTTGATGTCTGTAATTTTAAGGTCAGATGGAGCTGAACGTTTCTCCGTTTTTTCAATTGCCGTTTGATACCCTTGCCCAAATGAGGCCAGTGGCGCAAGGGCTGCAGCCATTGTTGCTTTAGTGATAAACGATCTGCGCGAAGTTGAATTTGCCATTTCTATTTTTTTAAATTTTATCTAATTGATTTTATTCTTTTAATATAAGAAGCCTCTACCACGTTCTTTCTTTTAGCAATTCCTGTATCTGTTCTTTTGGGACCGGAAGTTCATCGATGTGATCATTGAGCCACTTAGAAAAATCTCTTTCGATGTCGTCTGACCAACGTGCATCTATCTGTCCGGCCGTATATTTTCCTTCCCTCAAACGCAGGTGGCCAAACATATCTCTCAGTCTTACCACTTCTGATGTCTTAACTATTCTTTCTGCTAAATGCGGGGGAATAAATACCACGACACCCAATTTTCCCAACACAACATCCCCGGGCATTACCGTTACCTTGCGGATAAGAGTCGGTGTATTTATACCAATGATCATTGTATTGATATCGTTTCCCGGGTTGTGATGCGAGGGGTCATAACTCGTATAGTAAGAAGTAAAACTGCCAATCTCCCGGAGGCCCTCCAAATCTCTTATAGCTCCGTCATAGACAATGCCATTACCGCTTTTCGCATAAATGGCGTTGCCCACATTGTCCCCGATAGTAGGTCCATTCAATTTAGCACCGAATTGATTAGCTACATATACATCTCCTTTTACCAACAAATCTACAGGCCATGTATTTTGCCCTCTCTTCCCCTGTTTCTTACCCATCGAGTCAATTGCTTTCCACATATCTGGACGGCCAGGCATAAAAGTGGCGGTTACGGCACGTCCAACCAATACGCTGTCCGGATTTATCATTTCCCACTCTTCTGCAATCTGATAAGAAAAGCCGGAGTTCTTCATGGTAGCCCATGCCTCCTCTACCCTCACGGCTTTCATCCTGCGAATAATATCGTCCGGCACTTTTGGCCGGCCATCGGCAAAACGCTCTCCTTTCCATTCAGGCGTTAAAAAAATAAGTTGTTCTTTGGAGATCTGTTGAGCCATTGCGGTGCCTGTACATAAGACAAAAGCACAGATTGATAATAAAGTTTTCATTTTTGACATAACTGCAAAAATTTATGAGGTTGATAAATAATAGGTTCACTCAATCTCTCTCCCAAAGGAGAGTACATTCATTCTATTGCGCAAGCAAGGCTGCGTCAGTTTCATTTTCTGCTACCTCATCTTTAGGCACACGATGATGCCACCAGCTCGCCAGCGAAGACCCCGTTACATTCATCGCCGTTCCAAAAATTACCGGGGCCAGGCCGGCTGTTGCCATCTTGCCCATAGTCAAAGCCAGACCAGAGGCAAGGCCCGCATTTTGCATGCCCACTTCGAGTGCAATCGTGCGGCAATCTCTCTCAGGGAGCCTTAGCAAACGTGACGACCAGTATCCTAAGAAGTAACCGGCGAGATTATGAATGATCGTTGCTATCAGCAGCAGGAAACCCACTTTGAGCAAGCTATCGCGGCCCGCAGCCGTAATTACAACCAAAACGAGTGCAATACCCGCCATGGAAAAGTACGGCATCGCTTTATCCAGCCATTTAAATTTTCCATGCAGAAAATGGTTAAAAACCAAACCTGCTATAATTGGTATGATGACAATCTTTGTAATATCCCAAACCATCGCCCAGAAATTTATTTCCACATAGCTCGAAGCAATCAATTTCATTAATAGAGGTGTAAGCAACGGAGCCAGTAAAGTAGAGACGGTAGTAACGGAAACAGAAAGTGCCAGGTTGGCCCGCGCCAGGTATGCCATCACGTTAGAAGCTAAGCCACTCGGGCAACAGCCTATAAGAATGATACCAGCTGCTATTTCATTGGGGAAATTAAAAATTCTGGATACTGCAAAACCAACAAAAGGCATGATGGTATATTGACAAATAATACCAATAATAATTCCTTTCGGCATACGTGCTACATTCGCAAAATCTTTAAGACTTAGTTCGGTGCCCATACCAAACATGATAATTTGCAACAGTGGGATGAGCAGAATTGAAAACTTAAAGTCTCCCGCAGAAATAAAATAGGCAGGATAATACATGGCGAGGCTTACCGCCGCCAGTATGAGAACGGTGTAAGAGAAACCCTGCAATAGTTTACGGCTTCTGAAGGCCCCGGCAAGGCTCGTGAAAAAAAGAGCGAGAAGCCAGCCAGCAACCGGGTTTGAAAAAAAAAAGATTACCATAAGATAAGCAACCAGGAAAATAACTGCCGGTGCATAAAACCAACGGTAAAATGATTTGGAATCGGCCCGCATTAGTCGGTAAATTTTGAGGACGCTGTCACCGGGAAGGCGCAGCATATCAAGCAATCTGTCTTAAATGTTCGCTTAAAGATAATATAACAATCCTCAAGATGCCGTGGTAAAAATGTTGCGAAAAGAATTTTTCTATCTTCACGCAAATAACAGGAATGAAAAAAGGGATACTGGTGATAGTAGCGACTTTTATTTTATATGCAGGCTTTAGTCAGCCAGGCTCCGATTACCAGGCCGCACATGACTCAATGTCTAAAGTTGTCATCCATTATCTCCAGGAAAAACAACCGGATAGTATTTATTATCTGGCAGGAGAAAATTTTAAAAGCACACTTTCGCAAAAGGAATTTAAATCGGTAATTGAGGGACAGGTTTTCCCACTTAATAATTTTCAAGAAGTAACTTTCGTGAGTTCGGCAAACGGAATAAATAAATATAAAGTCAGTGGAACGCCGGTCCTGCAGTTACTTATTGGCCTTGATAAGTCAGCAAAATAGAAACGCTGTTATTTCAACCATTCAGTGAAAACTAAATTACACGCACGGGTTGTTAGCTCAGTTGGTTTAGAGCATCACGTCGACAACGTGAGGGTCGCTGGTTCGAACCCGGCACAACCCACATTTTTTTCTTCAAGGTTTCTTCCGGGCTGGTCTAAGAGTCCTCGTAAAGCAGTAAAGACCTTTCTACCACAAAAAAGAGGAATGTAAAATGGTGAGGGTGACCTGGTGATAGTATTGACCAGGAAGTAAACCTCCCGCCGGGCTGCATATTTAAACGCATTCCCTGAGCAAATCCAAATATATGGGATGGGCCAACTTTTTTTTCTCTAACTGCTCAAGGGTAAACCAGCGAAGTTTGGAATGTTCTTTTGAAAGGTTTTTTGCTTTACCAGAAAAGGTTTCTACAAAAAAAATGAAATAACGAAAAGCGTCTTTCTCCTCCGGGACGAGCATATTTTTAACCAACCGCTGTTTCCTGATAATGATACCCGTTTCCTCCAGGGTTTCGCGAAAGCACGCTTCTTCCGGGGATTCATTTTTTTTCGCCTTGCCTCCAACAATGTCCCATTTCCCCGGCGCCCATTTTTTATTCTTTGATCGCTTCCCCAGGAGAAACTTTTTTTTCTTTTTAATAATCGCGCCTGCGCAAATAACTTTCTCCATTTTTTCCCTGGATTAGATAGCTACCCTTCCTGTGTTTGTGCTTCTGAATATTTTTTGAAGTTATACAATATTGCCTGCCAGCCGCTTTGTTGCATTTCCAGCGGGTTATCGTCTTCAGCTTCAAAAGTTTCGCTGATGTGCGTCCCTTCTCCACTTTCTGAAAAACTGATCTTTACTTTCCTGTCATCATCCAGCGTGTATTCGATGTATTTATGCTCGTCGATGATATTATTGGTCCCGCCAAAATCAAAACCCATACTGCCATCTTTAGCTTCCATGCGGCAAACAAACCGGCCTCCCGGCCTGAAATCATTTTCAGCCTTTGGAGTGTGCCATTCGTCAGAAGCATTGTTCCAGTGAACAATGTGCTCCGGCTTTGTCCAATGTTCCCAGGCTTTTGCAATTGGTGCATTCACATCTGCTTCGACGGTAATTTCTTTTTTTTCGCTCATGCTTATAAAATTTTCTTGAAAAAACTCTCCACAAAATAGTTCCAAAATATTATCCGGCGCTAAAGTAAATCAGGAAATTCATTACTTATGCAGGCAGCGTCATGAAAAATTCAGTACCATCTCCTTCGGTACTCTCCACCCTGATCTGGCCGCCGTGCGACTTGATGATATCGTAGCTCAGTGATAATCCCAGACCGGTTCCAACGCCGGGACCTTTTGTGGTAAAGAAGGGTTGAAATATCTTTTCTTTCAACGATGCTGGTATTCCGCTG
>JBBQSI010000092.1:0-9683 GCA_038213975.1 Chitinophagales bacterium | reverse complement strand
ATATATTTTGGTGGAATCATCAATAGTGCCATCGATATCATTTACGCCAAAGGAAAGTGAGAGCTGTGCATTTTGCCGCCCGAGCATTGGCCAATAGGCTTTCAGGTGCGGAAAATTATCCATGTAAATTCGTGAGATGGCGTAGGTCTTCATGTCTTCCACTACGGATGACTCCGGCACGTCGCTCATGTCATTGTTCTTATTGCGAAACTTCAGGGGGATAAAAGTATTGAAGCCACTGGTTTCATCCTGCATTTTGCGCAAGCGCTCCATATGATCTACGCGGTCTGCATAATTTTCGACATGCCCAAACAGCATGGTCGCGTTGGAATGCATCCCCAGCAAATGTGCCTGCCGGTGAATGTTCAGCCAGCCCTCCGCGTCTACTTTGTCGGCACTGACCTGGTCACGCACGTTTTTTGCAAAGATTTCTGCGCCGCCGCCGGGCAAAGACTGCAGGCCTGCATCCTTGAGTTTTTTCATGCCTTCCTCTACGGAAAGTTTTGCCTTTCGGAACATATAATCAAGTTCTACAGCAGTGAAGCCCTTGATATGCAGACCGGGGCGGTGTTGCCTGATATCACTGATGAGGTCGCAGAAAAAATTAAGGTCCATCTTCGGATGCACACCACCCACAATGTGGACTTCCGTAACTGGTTGCCCGTCATAACTTTTTACGATGTCGAGCATTTCGCTGTGTGACAATTGCCAGCCTTCATCACGATGGGCGTATAGCCGTGAGTATGAACAAAACTTGCAGGAAAACACGCAGACATTCGTCGGCTCAATGTGAAAGTTCCGGTTGAAATAGGTAACATCTCCGTGCTTTTTTTCCCGGATGAAATTAGCCAAAGCACCGACAAAACCCAGGCTTGCTTTTTCAAACAACAAGACTCCTTCTTCTTCGGAAACGCGTTCCTCAGCCAATATTTTTTCTGCAATATTTTTTAAAGGTGGGTGCCCCAGGGAAAGGGCGAGGGTGCGAATGCTGTCTTCCGCTGCATTATGATTCATTGCAGCAAAATTACGCCAGTAAAGCGGTGTCGCAAAAAGCGGGAAATTAAGTTGTCAATCCTTTATCACTTTCTCCACGACCGTATGATCGTCGTATAGCAACTTCACAATATAAAGGCCCCTGGCCAGGTTGGCCAGATCAATATTCACTTCGGTGTTGGCGGTGCCGTTAAAAGCATGCGTATACACCAGTTGGCCTACAGAATTGAAGACGGCCATCCTTTGCAAGTTCACCGGTGGCTGATAGTGCCGAAGGATAAACCGGCCTACAAAAGGATTTGGATAGATGAGATACCCCTGCTGCTTGAGGCGGGCGGGCAATATTTTTTGGTAAATATTTATGTTGTCGATGTAGAGGTTGTTTTGCCGATTGCTGGTTGCCACAAAATATACTTGGAAGTTTTGAACGCCTGTGAAGGGTGTGAGGTAGAGCTTAATTGCTTTCCATTGCGATGAATCTTTTGGTACAAACGAACCGGCAGTCTGCAGATTTGCATCATTGATGGTTTGAAGGCCAGCGCCCCATCTTTTCCAGACCGAAGTAAACGTTTGCCCGCAATCGTTAGTTAACAAAATTTCGAGGGTATCGAGTGGCAAATTGGAACTGCCGGGAAAAGTGAGACCGGGAGAATTGGCATAATCAAAAGAGACAAAGACAGAGTCTGCTGCCGGGTCAATGTCCACCACCGGAGACACAAATTTGTCCTGCGTATCGTGGGAATCATAATCTTGGCTACGCAAATTCATTGAAGCATTTCCGCTGCGGGCAGCGGTGGTTGTCCGTTCCCAGGTAATGTTGTTGTCTTCATTTACCACGCCCCAGTTTTGAGGCGGGAAGTCATTGGCTTCAAAGCCTTCGACAATGTTGGCAGTAATGGTTGGGGAAACAATAAAAGAAACCGAGAGGGTATCATTGGTCACGTCTTCATCAGTTTTACCATTCGGTGCTGACGTAAATATCTTCAAGGTATGGGTGCCGGGCGTGGCAGAGACACTATTCAATGTAACATCGCGTGAAGCACATTTTGCGACATTGCCGCTGAATGAGAAATCACTTGCGGGAGCATCATCAACCTGGTAGCTGATCGTAAGTGAGCGAAGTGTGTCAGAGCCATTATTTACAATGTTTACAGCGGGCGTAAAAGCCTGCGAACAAATGACAGGTGGCTGGCTGATCTTTGCGAGCGCAACATTATTTATGGAACCTTTGACGCGGTCAATTTTCAAATTGTCCAGGTATATGTTGTTACCGTAGGCATTCACTGCTTTAAGCCCCAACATTAAATATGGACTATTGATGCCGCAAGTGGCAAGGCTTACCCGGTCTCTTCTCCAATCATTGGGGCCTGGGAGAAAAGGCGCCGTAAAAAAGCTTGGGCTGGTAGCCAGCGTAGTACCCTGTTTGCGGTAGGCAGTGGGCAGCCAGGTGACGCCACAATCTGTTGAATAAACAACCTGCAGGGAATCCATTTCGTCGGTTGAATGCCGGGCATAAGCCACATCAAAACTGAGGGTGATGGAATCAGTCGCCGCCAGGTCAATCTTTGGCGAACGCAAAATGTCAGTCTGGCCCACATTGCTATAATCAAAGGCCTTATACAAAAGTGAAAAACTGCCGGTCTTTGCGGCCAGGTTGCTCGGCTGCCAGGTGTCAGCACCATCCGGATTGAAGAGGGTCCAGCCATTTGCTGGTGGGAACACAACACTTTCAAAACCGTTGCTGTATGGGAGAGCGAGATTGGGTAAAAGGGTAAAGGCAATATCAGCGGTATCATTGGAAGTTCTTTCGTCCCTGACACCATTTGGGTTGAATGTATAAGCGGTAAAAATATGGTCTCCCTGCGACGGGCTGAGTGTGGCCGCGAGCTTTAGGATCTTTGTATCAAAATTTGGCAGGGCCAGGTTAGTAAATGTTTGTGTTGCAGCAGGTACACCGTCTACCAAGATGCCGACCGAAATACTGTTGAGGGTTTTCTTACCGATATTCGTCACTGAAACGGAAATGGACAGCGGCACCTCACAATAGGGCCCGCCGTTGTTGGGCTCGATGATGGTGGAGAGGGCAGCATCGTTATTGAAATTGTTGAAGCCGACCTCAGCCCACCAAAGGCCATAGCGCGACTGGTTGTCACTGGTGCCGAGCCGCTGTTCAGCATATTCCTGTATAGTCCAGAGGTTGCCGGTGACAGGGTCCAGGGCAGAATGACTGTAATCTCCCCAGCGGGCACGTCCACTGCCGAAGTCTTTCCAGTAGGGGCTCACGCCGCCTTTATAGACATATTCGTCGTCAGTGGAATTGGCTGGTGTAGCGGCTGTGCGTGTGCTGTAGGCCGCGTTCACTCGGGTTGTCGGCGAGGAGACCGTATAACCGAGCACCACATTTTCCGCGGCGTTTACTGCAATCGTCGGGTAATAGCGCGAAACAGCGCCCGAAGGATCATCGATGCGCCCGCGCTGCAGCACTTCGCCGAGGGGGGATATCTGCCACCATTGTACGGCGGTATGTGTGGGTAAATTTGCTGGCAGACCCAGGTGATGGGCGCACCATATTTTTCCATTCAACATCACGGCGGAACTTATGCGGGAGTCATTGACAGCAATCTTTCGGGGTTCATCCAGTTGCTGGCCGAGGCTGCCGAGACTGCCATCGCTCCAGGGGGAGCCACCGGATGAAAATACGGCCGCAGCCGTATTCCAGCTCAGGTTGGGTATATCGCCGGTGATGGTTGACAGGCGAATGGCCGAAGCGCTGCCATTCCAGTTTTGAATGATATAAAAATTGGGCGCGGGGACACCGGTGAGGCCATAGGCTGTCACCGGGCAGGGAGCATCTCCGTCGGTTGGAGTTTTCTCCATTGTTTGCGCATTTACGCCAAACTCCAGGGTGGTGCCGGCGGCGAGGCTGGTCTTGTCAAAAGCGAAGAGGATGGTGCCGGTAAACGACGAAGCGCCGGGAAACTTCCTGCCACCAACAACGACTAATTTGTTATCGAGGCCGAGATAAGGATGATCAAGGAGCAAGGCACCGTCCGAAGAGGTGGGCGTAAAGCTGTACCGCCACCAGTCACCTGACGGATCGCCGCTTTTCGAAACGGCGAGATACACTTTGTTGGTGGTTTCAGTGGAAATTCCGCTCACCCAATACCTGTCCAGGTATGGGTCATACTGCATGTAAGGGTCGGAGACGGTAGCATTGCCCATAAAGGTGCCAAAACTCATCCTGCTAACAATGTTGCCGGTTTTTGTATGAACGATCACTGAATCGTTGGAACATGTCACCACATGATTTAAACCAACAGCGCCATGGGGGTCGGGCGGTATTGTTTTCACGGGGTCGACATAGGCCAAAAAATCTGTGGCCGGCAGGGGAGAGGGGATGTCGGGCGAGGCAGGTGTTTGTGACTGCACATCGTTCTGCGTGAAGACTTTTGCGCCCGGAGGTATAATAAATTTATTCAGTGGCTTCCAACCCCCGTCAATTTCTTCTCCCTCTGAAATACGGGGAAGCTGCTTCAGCAGATTTTTTGAAAGACTCTTGAAATTGAAAGACTCCGGGGCAACGCGTTGGCACCATGCCCCGTGACTAAGCAGCAGCAGGATAAGTGCAGGGATAATGTTCTGAAAAGCACGGCGAGTTTTCAATAAAAAAGGATTTGTGTACAGCAGCTAATACGGAACGAAGGAGCTATGTAATAATTGCTAAAATAAGTTATTTCCTGCTTCGGGGACGCTGCAGCAGGCTGCTGTACTTCGAAGCTCCCGCAAAGTTTACTTTAAAAATCCCGCCATGTATTTTACATTGCAACGCAGAAACATCTCCTGAATGAATATTAAGCTCCGACTGATCATCATGAACTTTTTCGAGTTTTTTATTTGGGGCTCATGGCTTATTACCATTGGGGCATACTGGTTCCAAACACTGCCCCGGCTATACCCGGCGATGGACCCGGAAACACAGGCTGGCGTGTGGACAGGTTCCGCTTTCGGCGCTCTTTTTTCCACCATGGGTATTGCTTCCGTATTTATGCCGTCCATTTTAGGCATCATAGCCGATAAATGGATTAATGCTGAAAAGCTGTTGGGGCTTTGCCATCTTGCCGGTGCGGTGGTACTATTTTCTCTCCCGATGGTAACCGACCCGACGACCATGTTTTGGGTGATGCTTTTGAATATGATGTTTTACATGCCGACCATTTCCCTGGCTATTGCTGTTGCCTATGCGTCACTGAAAAAAAGCGGGAACGATGTCATCAGGGACTATCCACCAATACGGGTGTGGGGCACGGTGGGCTTTATTGCTGCGTTATGGACGGTAAGCCTGCTGCACATCGAAACCAGTGCTTCCCAATTTTACGTGGCGGCCGGGGCTGCGGTGTTTTTAGGTATCTACGCCTTCACTCTACCCAGGTGCCCTCCGCAAATGAAAGGCATGAAAAACAAATCGCTGATTGATGCACTTGGCCTGAATTCTTTCAAGCTTTTCCGTGACAAAAAAATGGCGACATTTTTTTTGTTTGCCATGCTCCTTGGTGCCGCACTGCAACTTACCAATGCCTACGGCGACACCTTCCTGCATGACTTTGCGACTGTACCGGCTTACCAGGATGAAATTGCGGTAAAATACCCGGCGATCATTATGTCTATTTCTCAGATATCCGAAACGCTCTTTATTCTTACCATCCCCTTTTTCCTGAAGCGGTTTGGCATCAAGCAGGTGATGCTGATCAGTATGTTTGCCTGGGTATTGCGCTTCGGACTGTTTGCATACGGCAACCCGGGAGAGGGACTTTGGATGATCATACTCTCCTGTATTATCTACGGCATGGCTTTCGACTTTTTCAATATTTCGGGCTCTCTCTTCGTGGAAACACAAAGTGATCCTGCGATCCGTGCCAGTGCGCAGGGGTTGTTTATGTTGATGACGAACGGAATTGGCGCCATTCTCGGAAGTACGATCAGTGGTGTGGTGATCGAACAATTTTTTACGAACCCGGATGGAAGCAAAGTTTGGACAGATATCTGGATCTCTTTTGCCATATATTCCCTCGTGGTAGCCCTGCTTTTTATGGTATTATTCAGGCACAAACATAATCCCCGGGAGCTGAATGTCGCTGAGGCCGAACCGCTGCTCGTTCACGAGAAGTAGGCAATACCGATTTTGCCCAACTTATTTCCAGGGGAATATTTTTCCAGACGTAAAGGCAAAAAAAACCCCGGCAAGCCGGGGAAAGTTTTTTAGAGATAACCGCTTTATTTATGTGCCTCAATCTTTTTCACGAAGTTGGATTTTGGTTGGGCTCCCACCAATTTATCCACCACTTTTCCGCCTTTTACAAATAAGATCGCTGGTATGCTGGTGATGCCATAGTTAATGCTCAACTGCGGATTTTGATCCACGTTCACCTTACCAATGTTAACATCAGTGCCATACTCTTTCGATAATTCTTCCACCACAGGACCTATAGCCCGGCATGGACCACACCATTCTGCCCAAAAGTCGATCATAGTGAGTTTTTCTGAATCAAGGACTTTCTCCTTGAAATTCGCGTCAGTGTATTCTGTTGCCATAAAATATCTGTTTAATTTATTATGAAGTACTTTTTCTCAATTTTTTATAGAAAGTGCAAATTTAATTCCAAGAGAAGAATAATGCGCAATTGGCGTAATTCCACTAGGCGAAATCAATGTTTACTTCCAGTTCCGGTGTTTGTTGCAGGTATCTCGCCATTTCGTCATTCATTTCAAAGCCTTTGTCCATTGTAGACATACCAACTTTCAATTTTGCACCGGCATCATTGAGACAAAACACCAGGTTACTTTTCCCCGGATAGGTCTCCACGTTTTTATCAAGAAAACTTATTAATTCACTGGAAATCAATTTCGGATGAACATCTAACTGTAATTTTTTAGTACATGCTTTCATCAAGGATTCCAGTAGCATGATACCTGCCACTTTAAACTCAAATTCAGATTTCTGGTAACGTTGACGGAAGGCACCGGTAATAGAGATCACCATGCCAGGTTCCAGATAACTGCTGAGCCGTACGTAGTCATCGCTCCAAAGGGTAAGTTCCATCTTGGCGGTATAATCCTCGATGGTGAAAACGCCATATTTATTCCCATTCCGGGAAATACGGTGCTGCGCCACCGCAACTAAGCCGGCGAGGCGGTAAGATTTTCCCGGATTGGCGGAAAGCTGTATCTCCTCCTTTTCCTCGTTGAAGGTAGCAATAGGCGTAATGCCGTAATGCTTCATTTGAAATTTATAATTGTCAAGGGGATGCCCGCTCATATATATTCCAATCACGTCTTTTTCGTAATCCAGCAGGGTCACCAGGGGCCAGGGATCGCAATGGGAAATGGACGGGGGTTGCACTTCGGCCATCTTCAGGTCTCCAAAAAGTGTATTCGTGCTGCTGGAAAGCTGGGTCTGATATTGGTTGCCGAAGCGGATGATCTTTTCCAGCCCATTGATGTTATCGCCCGGGGCTGTAAAAAAGAACTGGGCACGGTGCAAGTCTGGAAAGCAATCAAAGGCACCTGAATAACAGAGACTTTCCAACGATTTTTTATTTACCGTACGCTGACTGACGCGCTTGATCAGGTCAAAAACTGATTTATAAGGTCCCCGTTTTTCACGTTCTTCGATGATGGATTCCAGGGCAGCTTCGCCGAGGCCCTTCATCCCACTGAAGCCGAAGCGGATTTCTCCTTTATTATTAACTGCAAACCCTTTTTGCGATTCGTTGATATCCGGACCAAGAACAGGCAAGCCCATGCGCTTACATTCTTCCATAAAGAACGTGATCTTCTCAATAGCACCAGCATGGTTGAGTACTGCAGCCATGTACTCGCTGGGGTAGTGCGCCTTCAGGTAGGCGGTTTGGTACGCGACGAGGGCATAGCAGGTAGAGTGTGATTTGTTGAAGGCGTATTGCGCAAATGATTCCCAGTCCGTCCAGATCTTATCGAGCGTTTTCTCAGGATGATTTCTTTCTTTGGCTCCGGCAACAAACTGGGCTTTCATTTTGTCGAGCACCGATCGCTGCTTCTTACCCATAGC
Source organism: Chitinophagales bacterium (assembly GCA_038213975.1). GTDB lineage: Bacteria > Bacteroidota > Bacteroidia > Chitinophagales > Chitinophagaceae > Ginsengibacter. The sequence continues at coordinate 1,606 of JBBQSI010000092.1, read as the reverse complement.
TTTCCGCAGCACATCAGCATCCCCTTTGCTGAAGCCTGCCAATATTTGCGAAAGCAACATCACCTGTTCCTGGTAGACGGTGATGCCATAAGTTTCCTCCAGTATTTCTTTCATCTCCGGCAGATCATAAAAAATTTCCTGCCGGCCGTGCTTGCGCTCAATATAATCCGGAATATAGGCCATGGGGCCGGGCCGGAAGAGTGCGTTCATTGCGATGAGATCCTCGAACTTATCCGGCTTCAGGTCACGCAAATATTTTTGCATGCCGTTGCTTTCAAACTGGAAGGTGCCGTTTGTATCAGCCCGCTGGTAAAGTTTGTATGTTTCTTCATCGTCCAGCGGCAGGGTGTCCAGGTCGATGCTCACGCCATGGTTTTGCTTTATGAGTTGGAGGGCTGTCTTGAGGATACTCAATGTTTTCAGGCCCAGGAAGTCCATCTTGAGCACGCCGGCGCTTTCAATATTGCTGCCGTCGATTTGCGTAAGAAAAAGGTCGGAATCCCGCGAGGTAGCCACAGGAATCAGCTCCATGAGGTCCTTTGGCGCAATGATGATGGCCGAGGCATGGATACCGGTATTACGCACCGAGCCTTCGAGTATTTCTGCCTCTTTCAATACGCTACTGCGCATGTCATCACCGCTATAAATTTCGTGCAGTTTCTTTATGTTGTCGAGGTCTTCCGCCATGTGGCCCAGGTCACCGAGCGCCTTGCTGCCGGCACGGGCAGCTTTCAGGATTTTCCTGAGCGAAGTGCCCGGACGATCGGGTACCAGTTTGGCGAGTGCATTGCTTTCTGCCAGCGGCAGGTCCATCACGCGGGCGACATCCTTGATGCTCATCTTCGCGGCCATGGTGCCATACGTGATGATCTGCGCTACCTGGTTGCGCCCATATTTTTCCACCACATAATTCAATACTTTCTACCTGCCTTCATCATCGAAGTCAGTATCAATATCCGGCATTGACTTCCTGTCGGGGTTTAGAAACCTTTCAAAAAGTAATTTATATTTTATGGGATCGATATTAGTGATGCCGATGCAATAGGCCACCACAGAACCCGCCGCCGATCCCCGGCCGGGGCCAACGAAGACGCCCATCTTTTTTCCTTCGCGAATGAAATCGCCTACAATCAAAAAATAACCGGCGAAACCCATTGTCCTGATGGTGAACAGTTCGAAACTAATCCGGTCTTCAATCTCCGGTGTCATCTCCCTGTATCGTTCCCGGGCACCCGTCCACGTTAGGTGCTCCAGGTAAACCTCCTGCGTGTCAAATTCCTTCGGCACCTGGAAGTAGGGAAGGAGGATATCGCGCTTTAGGTCCAGCACTTCAATCTTGTCTACTATCTCGTTTGTATTGTCGAGGGCGAAAGGTATGTCCTCAAAAGTCTTGTGCATTTCTTCCGTTTTCTTCAGGAAAAACTGGTTGTTAGGAAATGCAAAACGCTTATTCCTGACAGAGACATCATCATCAGTGAATTCCCGGATGGCAGGTGTCGCTTGTTTCTCGCCGGTATTGATGCACAGGAGGATGTCATGTGCATTGAAGTCCGCTTCATCCACATAATGCGAATCGTTGCTGGCAATGACGGGCACCTTATATTTT
>JBBQSI010000091.1:0-9717 GCA_038213975.1 Chitinophagales bacterium | reverse complement strand
CGTTATTATTACAGGAAAATCTTTCCCGGCCACATTTACTGTAAAGGTGGGCACTACGGTAAAGTGGACGAATAACGATTCAATGGCGCACACCGTTACATCCGATAATGGCTCTACTTTTGACAGTGCCAACCTTCCTGTGGGGGCTACTTTCTCCTACAAAGCCACTACAGCAGGCAGTTATAATTATCATTGTGACTACCACAGCGGCATGACAGGAACACTTGTGGTGCAAAATTGAGTAGGGCACAAATTTGAAACTATAGTCTGAACCACTGATTGAAGGGATTCACTGATTTTCCTGTTTTTTAATGATGGTATATTAATCGGAATAATCAGTAAATCAGAATAATCTGAGCTGATTTGAGAAAGAAAGTCCGAACCACTGATTGAAGGGATTGACTGATTTCCCCGTTTTTTAATGATTGTATATCAATCAGGTCAATCGGTAAATCAGAATAATCTGAGGTGCTGACATTAAATTTCATGGAATATAAATATTCAGATATTACACAAAGCATTATTGCTGCCGCCCTGGAGGTTCATAAAGTATTGGGCAACGGATTCCAGGAGGTTATTTATCAAAGAGCGCTTGATATTGAATTATCAAATTATTAATTGTGGGTAGCACGGGAGATTGAAATGGCGGTGTTATATAAGAGCAACGCTATTGGGAGACGAAGAGTAGATTTTTTAGTTGACGGCCTCACTTGCGTAGAAATAAAAGCATTAATCTCACTGGAAGATGATCATATAGCGCAAGGGTTGAACTATCTTGAAGCGTTCAATTTAGAGGTCGGCTTATTAATAAATTTTGGTTCAAAATCCCTGGAAGTTAATAAAAAGTATAAAGCCTAAAATAGGATAACGAGTAATACTTACAAAGTGCCCGGGACTGGAATCGAACCAGCACATTCTTGCGAACGGCAGATTTTGAGTCTGCTGCGTCTACCAATTCCGCCACCCGGGCTTGATCTGGGGAGGCAATATTACACATTCCAATAATTGTGTCCAAAAATGGATCTATTTAGTGGAGGCGCTGTCAGCAATTTTCTCCAATCTCTCATAAATGCGATTTAAATATTTCTTTTTAAAATAGTATTCCTTCACTTGCAGCATCTGCGCTTCATTTGCCCGGTAATCGTCGTATTCTTCAATGATGCTTTGCACTTGTTGGTAGAAATTCTGTTGCATCGTAGCGATTTTTGTTTTTGCTTCTTCCTGCTTCAATACGTCATCTTCCGCGAGGTCTTCGTTGAGTTCCATCATCTCCATTAAGAAATCCGGGGGGATTTCATATTTCTCATCTTCCGCGATCAGCCCTTTTAATTCCAGCAAATATTTTATTGTCGCATCCGGGTCCTTAAAGGTTTTGTAGGCTTTGTTTATCAAGGACGATTGTTGCAGCATTTCTTCCTGCTCACCACCATCGGCCTGGGAATGAAAATCAGGATGAAACTTTTTCTGCAACTGGAAATACTTTCTTGAAAGCTCTTGCTGATCTACGCTGAAGGCAACCGGTATTTCAAATAATTCAAAATAATTCATCAATGGGTAGTCTAATGATTGCCAAAGTTAGGCACGAATAATTTTGTTAACGGTAAATTGCCGTGAATGAAAAGCTCAATTAGAAAAATAGGTCTAATCCGGGAGGGGAAGGTGCCGGCAGACAACCGGGTGGCGCTGACACCCACGCAATGCCAGTGGGTCGAAAAAAATCTTCACATTCAAGTGAGCGTGCAGCATGCAGATGACCGGTGCTTCACAGATAAAGAATATGAAACCGCGGGGATAGAAGTAACGGAAGATATAAGTGATTGCGACGTATTGTTAGGTATTAAGGAAGTGCCTGAGCACATGCTGATAGACAAAAAAATTTATCTTTTTTTCTCCCACACAAAAAAACTCCAGGCCTACAACCGCGGGATGTTCCGGGCGATGATGCAAAAAAACATCACACTGATCGACTACGAATGCCTTGAGCACGCTGATGGTACCAGGCTGATCGGGTTTGGCTTTTTTGCTGGCGTTGTGGGTGCCCACAATGGAATGATGGCGTATGGTGCCAGAAACGGAAAATTCACCCTCGGCCGCGTGTATAAGCAACGAAACTTTCAGCAATTGATTCACACATATTTTGGATTAAAACTTCCAAATGTAAAAATTGCCGTGACTGGCAGCGGGAGGGTAGCGCATGGTATCCTGGAAATAATGAATTTGATGGAGGTGCATGAGGTAGAGCCGGACGAATTTCTCGGTGGCTTATTTACTTACCCGGTGTACGTACATCTGAAAGGCCAGGACCTATACAGAAGTAAGGTAACAGGTAAGTATAGCCGAAAAGAGTTTCATGAAGATCCGCAAAATTTTGATTGCCTGTTTAAAGACTATTTGCCGGAAACGGATATACTGATGAATGGTGTGTATTGGGAAAGCGGAATTCCCCGCCTTTTTGAAATGACTGATTTAGCGGCTGGCAATTTTCGCATCACCACCATTGCAGATATATCGGATGATCCGAATGGTTCTGTGCCTTGTAATCTTGGTGACGCCACGATTTCAGACCCTGTTTATGGTGTAGATAAAAAAACGCTGGAGAAAACCCGGCCATACCTCGACGGATCAATTGATGTAATGGCAGTCGGGAATTTGCCTAATGAATTACCCAGGGATGCCAGCCGGTATTTCGGCGAGCAACTGATCAAATTTATTTTGGGTGATATGTTGAAGGGCGGATCCGCGACAATTGCCAAAGCTACCATCCTCGATGAAGGGCAGTTAACTAACGAATTTGCCTACATGCAGCAGTTTGCTTCGGCCTGGTAGCTCGAAATTAAAAGAGCAGGTAGTAATCTTTTAGAAGATTTCTGAAGCTTTCCGAATATCTATCGCCATCATCTTTTATCGAAATGTCTGATTCTCGCAGGCGCGATTGGACGAGTGAGAAAATCATCATCGCCCGGAAATAATTATGTTTTGGTGTTTGTCGAACCTTGCATATTTCACGGACGTGCAAATGATACTGCGACGCAAGCTGAATAAACTCTTCCATGCGGTAAAAAGGAAGCATGATTGCGAAAGAGGATTCACTATTCCCTGCAAGGTGTCTTTTGGCGAAAGCAAACATATCTTCCGGCGCTAGGGTCACAGTATGCATCGCTTTCGTCCGGGAAACATCATTTCCCTGCAGCACGTTGGAATAAAAAGGGGGATTACAGATGATGGCATCAAATTTTCCCGGGAGGGACAGCGTACGGGCATCTCCCCGTATCAACGCCAGTCTTTCCTGCCAGGGAGATGCGCGAAAGTTTACTTCACAGTCTTTCAGGGCATTTTCATCTATCTCAATGCCTGATATAGATGAATCACATCTTTGCGCAACCATCAGTGCAAGCAGCCCCGTACCTGTGCCGAGGTCAGCAATTGTCCCAGGATTTCTTCCTGAGAAAAAGGCGGCGGCCCATGCACCAAACAGGCAGGAGTCCGTACATACCTTCATGCCGGCAAATCGTTGCCGCACACTGAATTGTTGGAAGCTGAAAATATCTGAAGGCATTTTTCGGAAAATGAAGTTTTACACCGTTCCTGCCGGTACATGTAAAATTTATACAATTTATTTTATGAAAATGCGAGCAATAATCTAGAGAATAAACCGTCCATACATTTTACAAACCTTTGTTAATTAAACACTTTAATTTTAAAGGCCGTAGTCAATTTCTGTTATTTTTATGGATGAATTCGTTAATGAAAATTATTATGAATAAAAAGATCTTACCCTTCCTGATTCTCTTCATTTTCGCCGGTATCACTTTCGCGATCGGCGTAATGGGAAGGTCAGAAAAAAACAGTGATGAACCCCGGAATAAGTATGAAAAAATCTTGCGGAATGTAGGAATCGTATTAGAGCAGGGGCATTACAGTCCTAAAAAAATCGACGATAAATTTTCAACCGAAGTCCTTGCAAAATACCTCGGAGATCTGGACCCGGATAAATATATCTTTTACCAGAAGGATGTTGATCAATTTCAAAAATTCAAAACCCGGATTGACGACGAAATTCATGGCAGCCCGCTCGAATCATTTTTTACCGTCAGCGGTGTCTATATCAAGCGCCTGGATGAAGTATCATCTTTATATGATGAACTCCTGAAGAAGCCGTTCAATTTTGAGGCTAACGAGTCGCTTCAACTCGATGGTGATAAAAGAAAGTTTCCCGGCAGTGATGAAGAGAGGAATGACTACAGCCGGAAACGATTGAAATACCTCGTGCTCGGAAGATATATCGATCTGCAGGATGAAAGAGATAAGCATGTAGCAGCTAAAGATTCAATTTGGAAACATGACGGTGCAAAGCCGGATTCGTCTCTGGAAAAGGACGCAAGAGAAGCGGTTGCCAAGCAGATGACCCGTTATTTCCGAACTCTGAAAAATCACAATACGACTGATGACATGTTCAGTGATTTTGTGAATGCGATTACCGGCAGTATGGATCCGCACACCACTTATTTCGCGCCCATTGATAAAAGAAGTTTTGATGAGTTGCTGAGTGGTACTTTTTTCGGCATCGGAGCGCAGTTAAAAGAAGATGACGGCCGCATTAAAATCGCCAGTCTTATAACTGGTGGCCCTGCCTGGAAATCGGGTGACATCCAGCCGGAGGATGAGATCATTAAGATTGCCCAGGGCGGTGATCTCCCCATTGATGTTACCGGCTATTCTGTTACAGACGCTGTTAAACTCATTCGCGGAGCGCAAAAAGGATCTGAGGTAAGGCTTACTTTGAAAAAAAGTGATGGAAGCGTCAAAGTCGTGTCAATATTCCGTGACAAAATTTCCCTTGATGATACTTTTGCAAAAAGCGCCATCATCAACAATGGACATAAGATTGGATACATATACCTGCCGGAATTTTATGCCGACTTTGATGATCCTTCGGCCAGGCGTTCTGCCACTGATGTTGCGAAGGAAGTTGAAAAATTAAAAGCCGAAAATGTCGAAGGCATCGTGATTGACCTTCGGAGCAACGGCGGCGGATCTCTAAATGACGTTGTAGATATGGCCGGACTTTTCATAAAGGATGGGCCGATCTGCCAGGTAAAGGGTAGGGATGAAAAAGCGAATATCCTGAGCGACCGGGATCGCGAAGTGTTATATGCCGGCCCCTTGGCGGTGATGGTTGATGAACTAAGTGCTTCCGCATCCGAGATTTTTGCGGCGGCGATCCAGGATTATAATCGTGGTATCGTGATCGGTAGTACCTCTACTTACGGCAAGGGTACGGTTCAAAGGAGTATTTCTCTCGACCCACAAGCCGAGAATGCTATGTTTAACAGGCCAACTGAAGGGCTCGGCGATATCAAGCTTACGTTTAGGAAGTTTTACAGGATAAATGGCGGAGCTACACAACTGCATGGTGTTGTGCCGGATGTTGTAATTCCTGACAGGCTGGAGAACGCGAAACTCCGGGAAAAAGATAATCCTGATGCACTTTCCTGGGACGAAATTCCCAGGGCGAATTATACACCATGGAACCCTGGCTATAGTTTCAATAGTGTAATTGGCGATGCCAACCGCGAGATCAACCAAAATCAAATCTTCAAAGGCATCCGTGAATATGCAAATACACTCGATAGCTACAATGACAAGGAAACCTCCCTTAACATTCATCAATTTCGTGAGCGACTTAAGGAGATCAAAGACATGTCAAAGACATTGGAAGATCTTACCAAATTGAAAGGGGCTCTGAAAGTTTCCAACATACCTGCCGACTCTGTGCTGTTGGTGGATAAAGACAAGCTGAATCGTAACAGCCAATTTTTAAAGCGGCTTGGTGATGATATATATGTAGATGAAACTGCCAAAATTGTGAACAGGCTTATTGGAGAAGCGGCGCTTGCGCAGGCAAATACTAAATAGTAGCAACCTTTACGTTGTTGGAAAGCCGGCATTTCGCCGGTTTTTTTATTCTGTAGGTTCTTCTTTGGGAGCTTACATGTCTATAAGAAACAACGTTTATTGTCTCAAAAATTTGTTTCTTTTTCCCCTATCTTTGCCGCCTAAAATTCAAAAAATTGGCCACAAAGTTTTCTAAAGAAACTTATCTGTACTGGTACGAATTAATGCTGCTTTTGAGACGTTTTGAGGAGAAGGCGGGTCAGATGTATGGAATGCAAAAGATTCGCGGATTTTGTCACTTGTACATCGGACAGGAAGCAATTGCCGCCGGTTGTATGACTGCCACTACACCGGATGATATATTCATTACCGCTTATCGTGATCACGGGTTGGCCATAGCCAAAGGTGTTTCAGCAAAATCTTGTATGGCGGAGCTCTACGCGAAAATTACCGGTTGTAGCAAAGGCAAAGGAGGAAGCATGCACATGTTTGGGGTGCAGGAAAGATTTCTTGGAGGTCATGGTATTGTCGGCGCTCAAATAGGAACGGGTGCGGGCCTTGCTTTCGCAGAGAAGTATAAGGGAACAGACAATGTGGTTTTGTGTTTTTTTGGAGATGGGGCAGCAAGGCAGGGAATTCTGCATGAAACTTTCAATATGGCTATGCTTTGGAAGTTACCCGTTGTTTTCATTTGTGAAAACAATAATTATGCAATGGGTACTTCTGTAGAACGCACTTCCAATGTAATGGACATTTACAAGTTGGCAGATGCCTACGACATGCCCGGTGATCAGATTGATGGTATGACTCCCGAGGTAGTCCATGATGGCGTTGCGCGGGCAGTGAAGCGGGCCCGTGAAAAAGGTGGTCCCACTTTATTAGAGATAAAAACCTATCGCTACAAAGGGCACAGTATGAGTGACCCGGCGAAGTACCGCACCAAAGAAGAGATGGAGGAGTATAAAAAGAAGGATCCGATAGAAACATCGCTTGCAATCCTGAAATCAGATTTCAAGGTGTCAGACGAAGAGATCGAACAAATAAATGATAGGGTAAAAGAGCAGGTGGAAGAGTCAGTTCAGTTTGCTGAAGAAAGTGAACATCCAAGCGATGATGAACTTTACAAAGATGTATACGCTGACGAAAATTATCCTTTCATTACCGATTAATATCAAATTTCAGTACAATATCAGGGAATGTGATTTTTCCTGAATTTTTATACAATTAAATTCAATGTCGACAAAAACAATTATTAAGGAAGAGGCTAAGGTATTGAGGCAAGCGAGAGGGTTATGGGTAAACTATAATAAGCCGGTAATTTATATCATTGGCGCCCTTGTTGTCCTGCTGGCGGGCTGGGCCATATATAAATACATGTTCCAGGTGCCAAAAGAGGAAAAGGCAAATGAGGTTGTCTTTACTACCCAGAAATATTTCAGTGACTTCAGCAATGCGCCGATGGATTCCTCCAAAGCTTTGCTTGCAGCAAAAGTGATCAATGGGGATGGCGTGAATCCCGGGTGTTTGAAGATCATCAACAACTATTCTGGAACCGCCGCTGCAAATTTGTGCCATTATTATGCGGGCGCCTCCTACTTGCAGTTGGGGCAATATGTAAAGGCGATAGAGCACTTGAAGGATTTTAATGCCAATGGGGCGACACAAATCAAGAGCAGAACGTTAGGTATGCTGGGTGATGCGAGTGCTGAATTAAAGAAAAATGACCAGGCCTTAGATTACTACAAAAAGGCTGCTGAGGTGAATGAGAAAGATGATTATACTTCAGCGGAGTATTTATACCGGGCTGCGCTTTTTGCCGACTACAGCGGTAAAACAGAAGAAGCAATTTCTCTTTTTAAGGAACTTAAGAAAGAATATCCGACATCAGAAAAAGCAATTGACGTAGACAAGTACCTGGCGAAGTTGGGACAGCTTGAGGATTGATATTTAAGATTGTATTATGGCTGATGTAAACGAAAATCTTTACAAATTTGACGCAGGCATTCTTTCAAAGAATGCCTGTATTGTTATCGTACATACAGAATGGAATGAGGAAATTGTAGAGGAATTGCTTAAGGGTTGCCTGCGTGTATTGCATCAATATGATATGCAAAATATAAAAACTTTGAAGGTGCCCGGAGCATTTGAAATCCCTTTTGCTGTGAAGCATTGCTGGGATAATTATCAGAACAAGTTTGAGAAACCAGCGGTGTTTATAACGCTGGGATGTGTGATTCGAGGCGGAACTCCTCACTTTGAATATGTATGTAGGGCAGTAACCGACGGCGTAACGCATCTCAATACCACTTTGCCTGTGCCCGTAATCTTTGGCGTCCTCACCGTAGATGACCAAACACAGGCTTTGGATAGAGCGGGCGGTTCCGCAGGTCACAAAGGGGAGGAAGCGGCAATCACAGCATTAAAGATGTTATCCATTAATTATTCATTTTCCTAATTTCCTCCTGAAATTATTTCAAAGATTTTTCATGACCGTTGACATATTTGTTCCGTGCTTCGTCGATCAACTTTTTCCGGAAACAGCTTTCAATATGGTAAAAGTATTGGAGAAAGCCAGTTGCGATGTGCGCTACAATCAGAACCAAACTTGCTGTGGACAGCCGGCATTCAATGCTGGTTACTGGAAAGATGCGCGCAGCGTTGCCGATAAATTTTTGAAAGATTTTGAAGGCGCTAACTATATTGTCACGCCGTCTGCTTCCTGTACAGGCTTCGTGCGTAATTATTACTCCAGGCTATTTGAAAATTCATCGCAGCACAATCTTGTAAAAGAAACGAGCACACGTATTTTTGAATTTTCTGAATTTCTTACCAAAGTGCTTCGTATTCAAAATTTTGGCGCACAACTAACTGGCAAGGCTACGTATCACGATAGTTGTGGAGCGCTGAGGGAATGTCATATCAAAGACGAGCCGCGGATACTTCTTTCGAAGGTGAAAGGATTGGAACTGGTTGAGATGGATGACGTGGAAACATGTTGCGGCTTTGGGGGTTCATTCGCCGTGAAATTTGAATCCATCTCTATTGCGATGGCAGATCAAAAAGTTAATCATGCATTGAAGACCGGCGCCGAATATATTATCTCCACAGATTTAAGCTGCCTCATGCACCTCCAAAGTTTTATCACTGGTAAGGGTCTTCCTATATCTACTATGCATATAGCTGATGTGTTAGCAAGCGGGTGGGAAGTCTAATAGAAAGTTTACTACAACTTTTTTTTCTCACATTGATTCATTCCTGCAACATCTTCCGTGTGAAGTGATAACTTTTTGTTTAATTCTGCGTTATACTATTTCCGGCTTGGAAATTGTTTGAAAGGCCGCAGCATCCGTACTTTAAAACTTTCCCCCTGCTAAATATTTTCTTTTTTCAGTATGGCTGCCTAAACATCAATCCGGCTCTGGCTTTTATCCGTACGTGTTTAGCAAAGACAAATTCTTTTACTTTTTAAATATTAAATAACCTTTATCATGTCTGACACAAAGAGACCTACCACTGAAACCGGGAAGTTGCTCGACGGTTCTAAAATTTACTCCCGACGGAATTTTCTTGGCTTCGTCGGCGCAGGTTCGGCACTCGCCCTCACGGTAGCCGCCTGTAAAAAAGATGATGCACCTTCCAACGATGGTGTAGATCTGGGCAGCGGCGACACCGGAATATTAAATTACGCTTATGCGCTGGAGCAATTGGAAGCAGCGTTTTACACACAAGTAGTCAGTTCACCGTACTCCGGAATGCCCGCCTTGGAGATGGAATACATGACTGACCTTCGAAACCATGAGATAGCGCACAGAGAGTTTTTCA
>JBBQSI010000090.1:0-9723 GCA_038213975.1 Chitinophagales bacterium | reverse complement strand
TGATGTAAACTGTTGTTTGGAATCCATCCATTTCGGGCATCTGGAGATCTAGTATCACCAGGTCGAAGACTTCCCCGCGTTCTAATAAGTCGATTGCTTCCTTCCCGTTATTGGTGATGGTTGTCGCGATCTCTTCCCTCTTCAGGATATGGAAAATTACCTTTTGATTGATCTCGTTGTCCTCGGCTATCAAAATCTTTTTCCCGGCGAGATTTTTTCCGCTGCGGCTGATGAGCAACTGGTCGTTTACCGGAATATGATCAACGCCATGGAATTGATAAGGGATGTCAATTGTAAATTCAGTTCCGCTGCCAACAATGCTTTCGACACTTATTTTGCCACCTTGCATTTCGATAAGCTGTTTGGTAATAGCAAGGCCAAGCCCGGTTCCGCCAAACTTCCTGGCCGTAGAACTGGTGGCTTGTTCGAAACTATTAAAGATGCTGGTAAGTTTATTGGAGGGCACACCTACGCCCGTATCTTTCACCGTGAACCGGACTGTTACCTGCCCTTCGTTTTGCCTTTTCACTTCCATCGTCAGCGATATGTAACCGCTGTCAGTAAACTTGAGGGCATTGCTGAGCAGGTTATTGATGATTTGATTAAGCCGATGAGGATCACCACTGAGCGATTGTGGTATACGCATATCCGTTACCAACTTCATCTCAATGTTTTTTTCCTTTGCCTTTATTTGGAAGGGGAGAAGTGCATTTTCAACAGTTTGCCTGATATTGAAAGGAATTTTTTCAATGGACAGTTTGCCTGATTTTATTTTGGACAGGTCCAGTATATCATTGATCAGGAAAAGTAAGGTATCCGACGATTGGCGGATAATATCTATAAAGCCTTTTTGTTCATCGGTCAAGGTGGTATTCAGGAGAATATTGGTCATCCCCACAATACCGTTCATTGGCGTCCTGATCTCGTGGCTCATATTTGCCAGGAATTGTTCCTGCAGCTGCTCTGCAGATTCAGCGGCTTTCTTCGCCTGTATAAGTTTTTGCCTGTAGCGAACATTCTCTGTAATATCCGTGGCGATACCGCCGACGCCGTATACTTTTTTCTGACGGTCGAAAAGAGGAAATTTTACAATGAGTAGATTTGAAGTGCCATTTTCAACTTCAATCGTTTCTTCCCTTTCAGTTGAACGGAGGGAACGCAACACCTCGTGGTCAGCTTTTTCAAATCGCTTTGCTCTTTCTGATGTATCGATCTCAAAATCGGTCTTGCCAATAATCTCTGCCTCGTCCAGTTTTAGCATCTGGCGGAAAGATTTATTAACCAATACATAGCGGCCCTCCATGTCTTTCATAAAGACGATCAGCGGGGTATTGTCCAGGATAGACTGAAACCGGTATTGTGACTCCTCCCGCTCTGCTCTTACCTTCAGGAGAGCATTGTCCACGAGCCTATTTTCGGTGATGTCACGGGTGCATCCACAAAGGCCTATAATGATATTTGCATGATTGTATACCGGATAATACCTGTTTTGAAAATACTTTTTGCCTTGGGAAGTGTCTAATTCTACTTCTGTATCCTGGCGCTCACCTGCCTTCACTTTCTCGGCTATATTTCTGAAATTGCTTTGCCTGGCTTCGGGAATAAATGAAAGAATACTGTCACCAATTTTTGGCGTTTTTCCCATCACCACGTTTACATGACCTCTTGCCGCTTCATTTATCATTAGAATGCCGAAATTGAAATCTATGAGGTAAAACCCTTCGCGATTGCTTTCCAGCATGGCCCTGATGATCTGATCAGATTCCCTTATTTTTTCTTCCGCTACTTTGAGTTTGGTGATGTCTGTATGCGTGCCAAGAATCTTCAGCGGCGAACCGTTTGCAGATTTCTCCGTGACAACGCCCCTGTCTAGAACCCATTTCAATGTTCCGTTTTTGCAGATCATGCGATATTCTGCAGAATGGTGATTGATGTTTCCTGTTCTATAAGCCTCATCATTTCCTGCGACCAGGTGCCTGTCATCAGGGTGAATATTATCCCACCAGAGATTCACATTTGTTTCAAAGTCACCTTTTTTGAAACCGAGGAACTCGTAGCCTCTTTTAGAAAAGATGGTTTCTTTTGTTTCGAAATCATGCTCCCAAAAATTGTCGCCGAGTTTTTTAAGTGTAAATCTGAATCGATCTTCCGCCTGCTTAAGTTTGTCCTCCTGCTTTTTCTTTTCAGTAACATCATGTACGATGATGGCTGCTGCGAAAATATTCCCCTCGTCATCAGCCACGGGGGAGTGGCTGATCAACACCCATTTTGGCCCGAGGGGTGTATTGTACTCCGCTTGAAAATCTACCTTTTCCCCGTTAAAAACTTTGGCGAAATTTTCCAACGCCTGCTCTGTGTCGCCGGGAAGAATAAACTGGAGGAAGTCCATCCCGGCCGCCACTTTTTTCCCCGCAAAAGATTCCAGCTCACTGGCAGATTGCCGGTTAATGAGCAGGATTTTAAAATTTCTGTCCACGATCAGCAAGCCCTCCCTGGTATTATTCAAAAGCGCCCTGGTGATCTCTGCTGAGTTACTTAATTGCAGATCGCCAAGTTTCTTATCATTAATATCGGTGACAATACATTGCAATCCCGTTCCGGCGCCACTGCTGTCTTTCAGCAATACGGCGTGCTGTTCCACCCACCGCATCCCGTTACTTTTTGTAATGATGGGAAATTCCAGCACCGATTCTTTTCCACCGCTAAGCATTTGTTGTTTGTAGGTCTTTGCCACCATTTCCAAAGATTCCGGAGCTATAAGGTCAGCATAGCTTTTTCCGACAAGTTCTTCGGGTGTAAAACCTGTTAATTTTTTACAGCGATTACTTACATAGGTAAATGATCCCCGGAGATCGGAAGTAAATATGGTGACGCCTGCGTCTTCAATCAGTTTCCGGTATTTGTCTTGACTTTTCAGGTTTTCATTATCTGCATTTTGCCGGGTGGTGCCTGCCGATGATAACTTGAATATTAATAGACCGATAATGCTAAGAAGTATCAGCAGTCCTGCAACTGCCACAGCCAGGAATTTCCCGGTGGCTTTTTGACCCACCTGTTGCACGTGAGCCAGGAATGCAATCTGTTGTTCACCGATCTCTTTCAGTATTGCTTCTGCGTGGTTAGCCGGTGGCGCAACATTCGTCGGCTTGCCGTTGGCGGTCGCTTCAGGTGGTGTAAGCCGGTAGGAAAGAGATAGAAGGTCAGCCAATTTTGCTTTTCTGTCTGCTTCGGTCGTGTTGGTGAATTCCGGATCTAATTTTTGGTGTACTAAAATTTGCCGGTGCCCATAATCGAAAAATTTCCTCACTGAGTCGGTAAATTGGCGCTGCTCATCCGGGCTGTTTAAGTGCGTGATGGCGACCTGGAGTTGAGCTGATTCCCGAATTACGTTCGTGGTTGCTTCGGCAGCCCCGGCAGCTTGCCTGGCAGTTTTATAATATCCATAAAGGAAGATTGAAACGACTATTATACTTGTGACCGCCATTAGCAGCCACTTACCTGTAGATGCCTGCGTGAAAAATTGGACAAAGCCAGGGTTAGGGGGAACTCGTAAGGATGCAGACGTTTGCCTGGCTGATCTGGTGTTCATAGATAATCCGGATGTCTTACTGTGTTAACGCTTAATAAGCACAGATGGTATATCACCGGATAAACAAGTCTCCAGGCGGTGTCGTGAGCTAATATCCGTCACCATCCAGCATATTCCCGAGGCCACCGAGTATGCTTCCTTCTTCTTTACGGCCTCCGGTGCTATAGGCCAGGATTCTGCTAGCCAGCCTGCTGATAGGCAGCGTCTGTATCCACACTTTGCCCGGACCGGTGAGTGTTGCAAAAAATAATCCCTCACCCCCGAAAATTGTATTTCGAATGCCGCCGACAAATTGTATATCGTAATTGATGTACTGGGTGAAGGCAACAAGACAACCGGTATCTATCCGAAGTGATTCGCCGCTTTCCAATACTTTTTCAAACACGTGGCCGCCAGCGTGTACAAATGCCAGTCCATCGCCTTCGAGTTTTTCCATAATAAAGCCTTCCCCTCCGAATATACCGGTGCCCAACCGGCGCTGAAAAGCGATGCCGATACTTACGCCTTTTGCGGCACACAGGAAGGCATCCTTCTGACAGGTAACTTTGCCTCCCAATGCCAGGAGGTCGAGGGCAATTATTTTGCCGGGGTATGGTGAGGCAAAACTCACTTGTTTTTTTGCGTGTCCTGTGTTTGTAAAGGCTGTCATAAATAAGCTCTCACCCACGAGTAGACGCTTTCCTGCCCCAATCAACTTTCCAAAAATGCCACCACGATTTTGCTGCTGGCTGCCGTCGCCAAAAATCGTTTGCATCTCAATGCCATCGGACATCATCATAAAACTGCCACTTTCTGCGATAGCAGTTTCACCCGGATCGAGTTCAATCTCTACATACTGCATTTCTTCACCATAGATCTGGTAGTCAATTTCGTGGTTTGTGCGCATGATCGTTTTTTTGCAATAAAATTACAAATCCCTGTTTAATAAGGTATCCTACGGACAACAACATCAATTAAGTTCGCAAACACCGGCTTATCTACACGTGTGTTTTCAAGGCTTTATCAAAAACTTTGAGGGCTCCTGGATTTGGTATGCGCGTGCTTTTAATTTTCCTTTTGTTAGCGGGCTTCTTTAATTCAGCAAGAATTTCCTTATCAACAAAGCCATATTCCAGGGCTTTTTTTTCTGTGTTGCAGAAAAAAATGGTATTCAGGTTTGCCCAATAAATGGCGGCCGTGCACATGGGGCATGGCTCGGCAGAGGAATACAGTTCGCAGCCGGCCAGGTCAGTGCTTTGCAGGTTCCGGCAAGCGTCACTGATGGCCATCACTTCTGCGTGGGCAGTAGGGTCAGTATCTTTGAATACGCAATTGCCTGAACTGCCCACGATACGTCCTTCCCGCACGATGACAGCACCAAACGGTCCACCTTTTTTTCCATCCACGGCCTGCTCGGAAAGGTCGATGGCCATTTGCATAAAACGTTTTTGATCCGCAGTCGGCATAATTTTTTTTGGTACAACAATTAAGAGAAATAAAGTTGGGCTGTGTTCGAAAGGCTACGCATGTACCATCTCAAAGGAGGGTTAATCCACGACAGCTTTTGCCGTGTAGAGTCCGCGGTAATAACGATGGTAACCAATGCCAAGCAGCACATTTGGTACAAATAGCAGTACACCCATCAGCCATCCCGAAGGGACAAGTATGGTATGAAAAAGCAACACATTTAAACTTATTGGAAAAAGAACGATGGCAAAAAAAGGTGCAAAGCGATTTAATAGGAGCGACAAGCCACCAGTGATTTGAATTACTTTCATCATCGGGTAAATGTAGCCAACGCCTTTAAGGCCTGCCACGAGGGCACCGGTTTTTCCCGTGTGCAATGGCTGGTAAGGGATGAAGTGGAGGAAATAATCCAGGCCAAATACCAGGTAAAGAAATCCAAGCACGAGCCGCGAAATGAGAACAGTAATTTTCAAGAATTATAATTGTCTTGGATCAAAATTGCATTTTTCTGTGGACTAATGATGGATAATTATTTTCTCCCGGCACACCCGCTGAAATTTTCTCTGCAGGCGAGCAGGCCATGGTGGCGCTCTTGCCCGTATGGAATTCGGCAGCGATTCCGGTATGGCATTTATGCAGGGGCAGCCACATTCTGTGACTGCTTTTAACTGGCCAGTTGAAAAAAGATTATGCGTAGACAGAGGAAGATTTTGATGGCATCCCAAAACGTCGTTTCAAACTTTTTACAGTTTTATAAAATCCTACGATCCGAATGCTGCTTGTCTCCCGGCCTGGGAAACCTGCTACGGCCGATGACAAAAACGCCCCCAGTTATGGTGATTAATGCGAACGTGGTTTTAGTGGACGCGTCTAATGATGCCCGTTATATCCTTCCTGATAAAATGTTCAGGGTTCAGAAATAGCTGAGCTACGGCGAAAATGGGTACGTGGCGGTCGCTTAAATTCATGATTATTGTGGCTGCAGGTAACTCCCGATCTCGTCTATTTCATCCACATTGCCAATTCCTTTCGGATTCGGGCCATACTCGTTAATCCCCGGTTGGCTGTCTTTGAAGAAAAGTACCAACAACCAGATCGCCCCCACAACCGGGATTAAGCCGATGAACAGGAACCAGCCGCTCTTTCCCACGTCATGTAGTCTCCTGACGTTTAGGGCGAGAGATGGAACAAAGACCGCTAAACTGTACAAAAGGTATATGTATCCATAGGGAAGTTGCTGAACATTTTCGCCCATATTAAAGGTAAATGCAGTACCAAAAGCGTTGTCCAGCGCGGCGCAGACTAAAGAGGCGATGAAATTAAAGAGTACAAAATACCAGAATTCACTGCGCCGTGCCCTGCCGGTGAACACCGCATATTTCTTCAGAACATCCAGGTAATAGTGCATAAAATTTATTTTTTCGTAATAATAGAATAAAGAATTTGTAACTAAACTAAATATGGCGGTAATTATTTAGCTATCTGTGGCAAATTTATTTGCGAAGATCGTGGCGCAACTTGATTGTAAGGAGGCCCTCAACTGCGAGTAATAAAGAATTGCGGATTACAAACCGTATGCAGGCGATTCAACTGCAGGCGCATTCGCAATCGATTTATAACCCTTTCCTTATTTTTAGAAAAAGCGTACAATATGTTATTTATCGTAATTGGCATTATTATCATCATTGCTTCTGTCTTTGTAAAAGGCTTGCCTAATGTAGGCCCCGCTGCAAAAGCCGGCAGATTCATAGGGCTGGCTTTCATAGTCCTGGGCATCATCTCCAGTTGTTTTGTGCAGATAGAGGCAGGACAGGTAGGCGTAAAGAAGCTTTTCGGTAAGGTGCAGCAAAGCGTCCTGAACAGTGGGCTAAATTTCGTAAACCCACTTTATACGATTGAGCGCATGGACGTCCGGACGTTGAATTATACTATGAGTGGCACAAACGACGAAGGCCATAAAACGGGGGACGATGCCATTAAAGTGCTCACGGCAGATGGCCTGGAAGTGACGATAGATCTGACGGTGCTCTACAGGGTGATCCCCTCCGAAGCGCCACGCATCATCCGCGAAACCGGCAAAGACTATGAAGATAAGATTGTTCGCCCCATATCACGGACACGCATACGCGATAATGCAGTTTACTATGAAGCAGTGTCCCTCTATTCCACCAAGCGGGATGAGTTCCAGACCCGCATTTTCAAAGGCATTGAAGCTGACTTCAAAAGCCGGGGCCTGCTTCTGGAAAACTTGCTTGTGAGAAATATCACCTTACCGGCTGCTGTTAAGGGCACCATCGAGCAGAAAATACAGGCAGAACAGGAGTCTCAGAAAATGCAATTCGTGCTGGCAAAAGAGCGACAGGAAGCGGATAGAAAAAGGGTAGAAGCGCAGGGTATTGCGGATTACCAGCGGATAATCAGCGAAAGCCTTACCGACAGGCAACTGCAATATGAGCAGATTAAGGCTACGATGGAATTGGCCAAGTCAGAAAATGCAAAGATTATCATGATCGGAGGGAAATCAGCACCGGTTATTTTGGATACTAAATAAATAATCTTCTCCTACAATTTTTTCATGAAAACATTTTTCCTGCTAACACCTTCGCTGCTTTTTTGCATGCTGTTTTTATCACCCCGGTTTGCAAGTGCACAATCAACTGAGGAACTCTTGATGAAGAGTGCAGTATTGAAACTTCAGAATGCCAGGCAGTATACGCTCGCAGTGGCGGAGGCAATGCCGGCAGAAAAATATGTCTTCACCCCGGTAGCCGGCGAAATGAATTTTAAGGAGCAATTGCTGCACCTGTGTGATAACCTCAGATGGCTGACGGGTGAATACATCAGCCGGGCTGACAGCTCCACTTTCGTTTTAGGTAACGGATTGACGGGAAAAGATAGTGTTATCAAAGTAATCGGGCAAGCATATGATTATGCCATTAACAACTTGCAGGGTCTTGACGTAAGGAAGCTAACGGATACGGTTAAATTTTTTGTCGGTCCCATGACAAGGTTGCAAATCTTAACGTTGGAAAATGATCACCAGACACACCACCGGGGCCAGCTCATTGTATACCTCCGGCTCAATGGAATTAAGCCGCCCGGATATGTGGGTTGGTAGAAAGTTTTTTAGACTAAGATTGTATACTAACGCTCGTTCCGGTGTCAGCACATTTATAGATCGCCTCTACAATCCGGATATCCCGCAGACCTTCTTCACCCGGTACCATCATAGGCTTATCATTCATTATTGACAGCGCATCATCATCCATCTGTTTCGCTTGTTGCCAGGGAACTTGATATGGATGATCAATCTCACCGAGTGGGCTGACCGCTTTCACGCCGGCATACGCCTGGTACGGTGCAACGTGCAGGTCACCTTTCACGCAATGAACGTCCAGGTAATTTATGTTTTCGCCAAAGCTCGTTTTGATGTCGGCAAATACGCCACCGGGAAATTCCAGCCTGGCTTCCGCGGTTTCGTCCAATCCATTTTTGTATATCTCCGGCCGTGTTGTGGACGTTTTAGCCGATACAATGGCCAGCGGTTCCATGCCGGTACCGAGTCGTGCACCCTGTATGGCATACACACCCATGTCGTACAACACGCCGCCACCCATAGCTTTATCCTGCTTCCAGTGGTCTGTGCGGTTTTCCCTGTAGCCAGCACCGCACTTAGCGTTTATAACATTGCCAAGTAGCTTTTCATTAATGATTTTCGTGTATTCCTGCGTGGTAGGATCGTGGTGCAGGCGGTAACCGATCGCCAGTTTTTTCTTGTTTTTATTACAGGCATCTATCATAGCCTGGCACTCCTCTACGGTGATAGCCATTGGTTTTTCGCACCAGACATGCTTTCCGGCATTCGCCGCACGTATAACATATTCTTTGTGCATGGAAGGTGGCAGCACCACGTATATTACATCAATTTCATCATTGTTAGCTACCTGGTCAAAGGTTTGATAGTTGTATACATTTTTTTGCGGAATATTGTATTTCTTCATCCAGCCCTCCGCCTTGGAAGGTGTGCCGGTAACGATGCCGGCGAGATAACAATGTTCGGTTTGCTGGAGCGCGGGAGCAAGCAGGTCAGTACTGTAGTATCCAAGCCCGACCAGGGCTACACCAAGTTTATCTTTCTTTTTATTCATACAGCCAAAAGTACTAAAGGGTGAAAATATCATTGCGGCGCTGCCAGCCGTCAACAGTTTAAGTGTCTTTCTCCTGGAAAGATGCTTCGAAAAGTAGGGTGATGTTTTCATGCTTGTTTAATATAATATTGTTTGGGCGTGAGCCGTAATACTAATTCCCCGTATCCTACTAACTTCACTGTTCCCGGTTTTGATGCCGGGTAAAATTAATTGATAATTTGTGGTTGCGGGAAAGCTGCTGATTTGATTACTTGAGTTAAGAAACTAAGAAACTATTAAGACAAAAGATCATGGACACCAAATTGAAGGTATTGGAAAATAACATTGAAAATGCCGGAGTGATTGCGGTGCTGGTAGTTGATGAACTGAAACATGCAATTCCGTTAGCGCATGCATTGCTGGAAGGTGGCGTGCGCATAATTGAGTTAACGCTCAGGACGCCAGTCGCGATTGAAGCAGGGAAGCTGATAAAAAAAGAACTGCCGGAAGTGATCCTTGGTTTTGGTACGGTGATCACAAAAGAACAGGTATCTGCTGTGA
>JBBQSI010000089.1:0-9949 GCA_038213975.1 Chitinophagales bacterium | reverse complement strand
CGGTGTACTTTACATACACGCCAAAAGAAAAAATATCGGGTGGGGTAGTGTCGGCGCAGTTTAACGCGAAATAAATGTATGTGTGCCGGAGAGGCACAGCCAGATAACTGGATAAATGCGGAGATTTCAACAACTCCGCATTTATAATTTTACAAGGGTTCTGGAATATGTATTTACTCCGTCCCGCAGCAGTAGGGTATAGGTGCCAGCCGGTAACCTGGAAATACCGATGCTGAAAATATTTTGTGCCCGCAGCGCTACGATTTGTTTCCTTCCGGGATGTTTGCCCGAGGCTGTAAAAAGTAAGGGCTGAAGTATTTTAATTTCGTAAAGTTTATACTCTTAATCTTATATTAAGCGACCGCTCATATCCTTCCTGCCTGTTGCTACTTATCCCGGCAATGGGGAATCAAGTATATCGCTTAAATTGTAATTACGTCCCTTTATGCACATTTCCAGAAAGTGTTTATGAATTCATATAAAAGGTAAAGCAGGTTTCTTTTGCAGAGGAAGCAAAGCTCAACTTAGCATTATGAGCCCGTGCAATTTCCGAACAAATATAAAGCCCGAGCCCCAGCCCCGGCTTGCTGGGAAGGATAGCTTCTCTTGTAAAAGGAGCAAACAGATGTTCATGTAAGTCTGCGGGAATTGGGTCTCCATTATTGCAAACCGAAAGTTCTAAATTTCCATCATCGTGAATGGCGTGAATGTTAACTGGGAAATTATTATCCCCGTGAGTAATTGCATTGGCGATCAGGTTTGATAGCAATTGAGCAATGCGATGTGAATCGCAATTAACGGGTTCGATAATTTCGAATAGGGTTCTGATCTCCCGGTTGGGATAAATAAGTCTCATTTCAGCCACTACTTCCTGAAGCACCGGTTCCAGCGCTATATCTTGCCTGCTTAGCACAATCCCTTCTCCTAAACGGGTACGTGCAAAATCCATTATATTATTAATGAGTTCTCTCATACGCGAAGTGCTTCGCTTAAGTGTTGCCAATAAGATGGTAGTTTCATCACCGGAAGTAGAAGTCAGCAGATCAACTGCCATCGCTACAGCAGAAAGGGGATTGCGAAGGTCATGGCCCAGTACTGCGATCAACTGTTCCCTGAGTGTAACCAGCTCTGTTTGTTTAATAAGTTCCTGTTCAGCTATCTTTTTTGCTTCCTGCAGGTTTTGTTCATATTGAAGACGGTCGCTGGCTTTTAATATGGTGTACCGTATAAAACATGGTTTGCCATCTTTATCTCTGCGTTCCAATGCATTTACCATTACCCGTAATTTCTGCCCCGTGGCACCGCTCAGTTCAAGCACCACTTCATCAAAAAAACCCTGCATGCGGAGGAGTGGCCATAAATGGGTTTCATAGTATATCTTACCGCCAATAGTAAGCAAGTCGGAAAATCGTTTCCCTTTTAAATCATCAGTGGCACAGTTTGCCCACTCCGCAACTTTTTTATTAGCCCGCAAAATAGATCCCTGCGTGTTGGCTATTATAAAGCCACATAATGCTGTTTCAAAAAAGTCTTCAAAATTTTCCTGTAGATCATTAGTATCTGTAGGAATTTGCGGCTCCATTATGATAAAAATGTCATGATCCCATCAATCGTTTCTTCGGGAGCGCTCAGGTTAGGGCAATGGCCTGTCGCCTTCATCAGTACCAGTTTGCTACCGTTCATTTGTTGGTGCATATACTCTCCTACTGATTGAGGCGCGATCACATCATCTGCACATTGTAAAATAAGTGTAGGTATATGTACAGCCGAAAGCAAATCCCTTTTATCAGAGAGAAAAGTAGTTCGGGCAAAATGTTTTGCAATTGCCGGATCGGTTCTGCAAAAACTATTGGACAGTTCTTCAGAGAGTTCTTTTCTATCTGGATTACCCATAATTACCGGCGCCATTGCCATGGACCATCCGAGATGATTTTGATCAAGGGACTCCAATAATTCTTCTATCTGCGGTTTGGTAAAACCTCCCACATAGTCACCATCATTTATATAAGATGGCGATGGGCTGACAAGAACTAGCGATTTCAATAATCCCGGAGACTTTTGCGAAGCAATAATTCCCATTAGCGTACTTACGGAGTGTCCTACAAATATTATGTCCCGTAGTTGAAGGACCGTTGCTATCTCTATAATATCGTCTGCATAACCTTCCAGTTTTTCGTACTTCCGGGGGATAAATGCCGAAAGATCAGAACCCCCGGCTCCTACAAGATCGAACAATACAATTTTATAATTTTCTTCAAATGCAGGAGCCACATATCTCCACATGTTTTGATCGCAACCAAATCCGTGAGCAAACATCATTACTTGCGAACCGTTCCCTTTCACTACTACATTATTCCGCCTTACTACGTCCACTGTTTTTTAAATTTTTCTTGTGTCATTCGCAAGCTATTAATTTTTTTGATTTATTAAAGGTAAAAAATAGAAGAACGGGCTAAAACAATCCTTCTTTTATTCAGTAATACAACCCATAGCCGTTTTCTAAATATCCGATATACTTCAGCTACGCGACGGTTTTTGATAGGTATAGTTTAGGCTTTTAGGTCTGGAAAAAAGTGGAGTTACCAGGCTAACCCCAAGCTATCTTCAATGTATATTTTTACATTGATTGATCACCTGAAGGGAAAGAAATTGGTGCAAATCAAACATGCGTTGAGTTTCTAATAGCACAACATGTTAATAATCATTTGGGCGATTGTATTCGGTAGCCTTTTAATGAAGAAATCTTTCAAAGAATGAAAGGTAATTTCGCATCATTAAAATAAATCGAAACTGGCTTTTCAATCTGTTTCTTTGCAGCAAAGGAAAATGCTGCATGCTTAAAAAAATCAATCTTTTTGTATTTATCTCTTTTTACCTGCTGGCGGGTATCAACCATTTTGTGCATCCTGCTAGTTACCTTACCATTATTCCTCCATACCTCCCTTTTAAAGAGGCGATTAATTATTTGAGTGGTGCGCTGGAGATTATATGCGCAATTCTGATGACGATCCCTGCTTGCAGACGGCTCGCAGGCTGGTTAACGATTGCGTTGTTGACGGCTTTTATTCCGGCGCATATTTATCTCATCCAGGTTCATGGATGTGCCTCGCCGGCATTTTGCTTCCCGGAGTGGATCGCCTGGGTAAGGCTTATACCACTCCAATTTCTGCTTATGTGGTGGGCTTACAAGACCGGGACACGATGGCATTGAATATCAGCGATACAAGACCTTTTTGACAACATGGAGAAGGATTCTTCAAAATTTTTGACCTGAGAAGATCATAGATGCTGGTTTTTTTCATAATTAGTTTATCCAGGCGCACAAAATATCCGTATATACGGAAGCATAGTTTACATCAAATATTCCATCCGTAACGTGTTGGTCTGCTTGTTGATACTTATGCTGAGCAAAGCTCTAATAATATGGACAAAATTCTGGTGGTTGATGACGACGAGGGAATACTCACTGTTGTGAGAATTATCCTGCAAACGGCAGGGTATGAAGTGAAGACTCACGACAGTGGCATCGGCGTACCGGAAATTGTATCAGGCTATTCTCCCGATCTCATCTTATTAGATGTGAGGCTTCCAGGTAAAGCCGGTACAGAGATTTGCCAGGAGCTCAAAGCAACTTATAACATGCCAATCATTTTGTTTTCCGCACACGCCAATTATAGAACTGTTCTTGCTGCCTGTGACGCTGAGGCATTTATTGAAAAACCATTTGATGTGAAAAATTTCCTCATTACAATTCAACATTATCTGAACTGAAGCACTCTTAGGAAATAATCGCTGCGCCTGCTTCAGCTACAGCATGGTCATTAGCAACACTACTGCCGCTGACGCCCACTGCGCCCATGACATTGCTGCCTTCTTTGTCTTTCAAAACGACACCCCCCGGGAAACTGATAAGGCCCCCATTGGAATGCTCAATACAAAATAAAGCGCCGCCGGGTTGAGAAGCCTCCCGGATTTCGTCGGAATTCATATCAAAGGAGCGGGCAGTCTTTGCCTTCTTCAGTGAGATATCTGCTGAACCAAGCCATGCGCCATCCATGCGCACAAAGGCAACCAGGTTGGCACCGGCATCCACTACAGAAATGTTCATTTTTGTTTTTAGGGCTTTAGCTTTTTTCTTTGAGGCAGCTACTATTTTTTCCGCTTGTTCCAGTGTAAGATTCATGATTACATTTCTTTCAAAAATAATATACTTATTCCTTTTGGGTTTTCTAATGCTGTCAAAGTTCATATAACCATACAGGAGACGATTATGCGGGTTGCCCGGGTATCCCGCCGCAAAGCTGCTTTCCCTTACACGGTCCTCCGGTAACGGGAAATTCTCAACTATACTTTTCCTTGCAAAAAAAAGTTCTCGAGTAGAAGAACGTGCAAATTTTAACTGAAAGGAGCAACCCGATAAGGAAGCGTTTTCCCGGTTTCCATTTTTTCTGAAAGAAAGTAAGTAACGGACTTATCAGCAAACTCAAAAAGCCAGTAATTAAATAAGCAAGATTTCCCCATTCGCAGGAGTAAGGTGCGGCGACTTAAGCAACTACAACTTCCATGATAGGATAAAAAGATAGTCGGCAATAATTTTTCTCAAAAGTGTAATGCAGTCGCTTTCCTCATCAACGTCACAACTGATCTCTGAAATATTTTCTTATGCCCGGGCCGCAATAAACGCTTTCGAAAACGCTTTTCTTTTTTTGAAAAGAAGACAAAGTCAGAAGGTTGGAACCTTATTTGTGTGCATCAGAGTCAAAAAGAACAAAGATTGTTTTTATTAAAAATTGTAACTAATGAATATTATACCGAACGACGACCTGATCAAGAAACTTGACATCTGTATTGCAGCCTGTAATTATTGCGCCAGCGCATGCCTTAAAGAAGATAATGTAGCTATGATGGCAAAGTGCATCAGCATTGATATGGACTGTGCTGACATCTGCAGGACAGTTGCTGTATTGCTCGCCCGTGATTCAATACATGCGAAACACCTGATGAAGGAATGTATAGAAGTCTGCGAAGCCTGCGCCGCTGAATGCAGTAAGCATGACCACGATCACTGCCAGGCTTGTGCGGAAGCTTGCAGAGAGTGTGCCGACGCATGTAAGGCCGCTGCCTGATGTCCAGAAAATGGTAAGTGATAATCGGCATTAATCATGCGCTACGTTCACTTTTACAATACCGGAGTTTAATGAAAAACAAAATCCTGATCTGCGAAGATGATGCAGACATCCTGGAACTTCTCGAGGTTATGTTTTCTTCGAAGTATCAAATATCAAGCGTTCAAAATGTGGAAGATGTGCTGGAGTTGGTGGAAAAGCACCAGCCCGAATTGATTCTCATGGATATCTGGATCCCGCCGATCGGCGGTGAAGCTGCTGTAAAGGTATTAAAATCACATCCACAGACGAGGGGCATACCAGTAGTTTTTGTTTCTGCCAACGACAAAATTGAGAAGATCACCGAGCGGGCAAACGCAGATGCTTTTCTGCGCAAGCCGTTCAATGTGGAAGAATGCCGAAACATCGTCCGGCGGATGCTTGGATCAAAGTCCCTTACCTGATTCCACCGGTTTCTTTTGAAAAATTCATTCAGCCAATAGTACGTCCTTATCAACGGTTGGCAAGTTCCTCCCGATAACAGGCGCTTTTTATATTGGAAATCATCTACGCCCATGGGATTAAACGACTGGCATATAAGAAAATCACAGTTTTTCATTTTTGGCACAGAGTTTCGAGTATAGTGCTGCGAACGTAAAAAAACATTACGGTCAATTTTTTTTAACCAAATAAAGTAAAAGATGAAAAAGTTTTTGATGATCTCGTTAATAGCGGCATCACTGGCTGCCTGTAACAGCAGCACTGAAGAAGATACTACAATGGATACCACGGATTCTACTACCATGACAACCACTACCAATACAGCCGTATACACTCCAATGGAAGGTGATGCGTCTTATCGTGACGGAAAATTGATGGTATACCGCGATAATAACTGGGTAGAGGCAGACAATGATCTAACGCTTGACAATGGAGTGGTGGTTACGAAAAACGGCCATGCCAGGCGTAATGATACAGAGGTAGAGCTAAACGATGGTGAAGTTGTTACCCGCACAGGGAATTTTTTCGACAAAACCGGTCACGCTATTGAAGATGGCTGGGACGCTACCAAACATGGCGTAAAAAAAGTCGGCGATGCAATTGGTGAAGCCGCAGACGCAACTAAAGATGCAGTTGTCGGAGATCATGATGAGAAATAAGCCTAAGGTAATATAATGAACCCGGATACAATTATCCGGGTTTTTTTAGCGCTACTGTTTTATTCCTTGCAGACTTCCGGGAGCGGTCAAGACTTGAGCAACCAATAAACCTAACCATGAATGAATGTTGACTGCTAGTCTTAACAGGTCTTTACGGTTCAGGACCACGATTTGCAATTCAAGGGATATAAATAATATGCAAAAACGGGTGCAGGTTTATGATGATGATGCAGATATACTGGAGGTGTGTAAATATCTGCAGGAGATGCACGATTATGACGTAGGTACGCGTGGCTCGTGCTGCACGGTAATACTTGACCTTGAAAAATTTTCTCCCGGGTTAGTGATAACGGACAACCTTATGCCTGAGACAGGTGGCGTAGCGGCTGGCCAAAAAATAGAATTAATAAGAGATTTCACCTCATCCCCGCAATAATATTTTCTGCAAGTACGAATTAAAGTGCTCCAGGAAACAGCTGGCACTGATGCTTTTACTTCCAGGCCTTGCGACAGCGCCGATCTCGAAAAGATGGTTGCTCCAGGATGCCGGAATAATGATTCGTTCGAATAGCCTGGGTTGTACTTCTTTCAACGCCTGTTTTCAAGTGATGTGGGTTTTATTTTTTCTGGTACGCGTATCAGTTACATACCGTTTTGTCAATTCAATAGTAACCGCCAAGTTGATTCAAGCTCATCAAGCTTATGGTTCGCGATAATGCTTAATTTTCAGAAAGACAATTGTCGATCATGGCCAGCGGTATCTCAATAGTTATTTGTTGCTTCAATGGAGAGGACAGGCTTGAAGCAACGCTAAAGCATATTGCTGCCCAGGAAGGAATGTCCGCAGATCTTTGGGAAGTGATTATTGTAAACAACGCATCAACGGATAATACCGCAGATTTCGGTCGAAAAATTTGGGCTTCGATTCCTGGCAATAAGCCGGCTTTCCAGGTAGTTGAAGAAGTAAACCCGGGATTGACAAATGCCCGGCTGAAGGGGATAGAAACATCACGATTTCCCTATGTATTATTTTGTGATGATGACAACTGGCTCGAAAAAAACTATGCTTTTTCAGCAATGAAAATTATGAAAAGCCATCCGGAAATTGGGGTGCTGGGGGGGCAGGGTTCACCGGTATTCGAGCAGGACGAGCCACCTTATTTTTGGCAAAATCAATACCATGCCCTGGCTGTCGGCCCGCAAGCTGACATGGAAGGAGACATTACAGATACGCGGCCTGTGGTCTATGGTGCCGGAATGGTATTGAAAAAAATTGCCTTCCGGGCCTTATTAGCAAATAAGGATTTTCGCTTCCTGTCAACTGATCGCATACAGCATTCATTAGAGAGCAGCGGCGACCACGAGTTGTGCCTTGCAGTGGCGCAAATGGGTTATCGTATTTACTGGTCTTCGAAACTGGTATTCAGGCATTTTATACCTTCCTCGAGAACAACAATTTCATATTACCGGAAGCTTTTCTATGCCTTTGGCTCTGCATATGCATTGTTACAACCATACCGGCTTACGCCTTATAGCCGGGGCAGCTTTCGACATGACTACCGTTACATTTGTTTGCAAAATGCCAGGAATATTGCCATTGGCAACCTGCGTCTTCTATTTTCAGGTTACTACTTTACAAGTGATAGATATAAGCACATTGGCACGCTTCAAAAAATTTATACCAGCAGAGGCATTTTCGACACATCGTTGAAAATAAAGAATACGCTAAATTATTTTTTCAACATCAAACAGTGATGTTGTTTTGCGATTAAAAATAGATTGTATATATTGGGAGATCTAATCGCTACTCCACCCATAAACTCTATCTCGTTCGTAAATTTTAAGTGTAGTGTACTCTTTAGAAAACACAAAACATTCAGGGGAAGTTGTGGTTTGCCTGTTTGATAATGGATACGACAACGGCTTTGGTGCCCTGGCCAATTCGCTTGTAAAGGCAGGATTCCAGGGAATCATCCATGCGGGTTACAGAGGTAAACTGCCAAAGTGGTTTGGCCGGCTGAAAAAACTCGACAAAAACTTATACCAGCTAACGCCGGAGATAACGATACAACTTACTATTGTATCGGCAAACATGCACCTTGGCTATTACAAACCCTATTTTATCAGAGAAACCTTTGAGAGGTATCCTCTCTCAAAAAAAGTTTATTATTTCGATACAGACATTACTGTCATTGCATCCTGGAAGATTTTTTCGCATTGGCTTGAAACGGGAGTCTGTGTTTGCCTGGACAATAATTTTCACTATGTGCATCCGAATCATCCCTGGAGAAAAGATTGGAGAAAACTCATCCCGGTGGATGAAGCATGTATCAACCATACCAATCAATATTTCAATAGCGGTTTTTTAGGAATTGAGCGGGGCAGCCTTATCCTCATAGAGCGTTGGATTTCT
The DNA here is from genome assembly GCA_038213975.1 of Chitinophagales bacterium. Lineage (GTDB taxonomy): Bacteria > Bacteroidota > Bacteroidia > Chitinophagales > Chitinophagaceae > Ginsengibacter. The sequence continues at coordinate 1,271 of JBBQSI010000089.1, read as the reverse complement.
TATACAGAAAAATATATCGACATGGGTGGCAACGTCGCGAAATTTGAGAAAGACGTAGCCCTCTCTTTTAAGGGTGACCAGGATTTATTAAACGCGGCCATCACTGTTTCTGCAGATGTAGAATTTAGTGTAATGGGAAAAGAGGCTATGGGTTTCACCCTCCCTGCATCATTGATGTTTCATGCAGTAGGAGACAAAAAGCCCTGGGATAAAAATTTCATGCGACAACTCCTGAGAGATGGTTGCAGACCTTCAATTGCAGCTAAATTATTTTTCCAATTTTCACGTGATCCTATCAACTTATTTTCGAAACCCGTTCACCGGAAAAAGATGATTGACTTAAAATTTGCCTCGGCTCTGGGCCGTGTTATTGGTTAAATTATTTACAATGGCAGCTGACAGAATTCCAACGACCCCGCCTGCCATTTTTCCTTTATCACAAAGTAGTTCCCGCCCTCTCTGGTCTGTGATGATTCCTGCATTCAATGCATCAAATTACATAGCCTCAACGATTCGCAGCGTTTTAACACAGGCCTGGCGGCCTGCGGAAATGCAGATAGAGGTAATTGACGACGCAAGTACCGATGCGGCGGTGGGAACAATTGTAAAAAAAATTTCGGGAGACCGGGTCAGTTTTTACCAGCAGAAGGAAAACGTTGGCAGCCTGCGGAATTTTGAGACTTGCCTCCAGAGATCGCATGGGAAGCTTATACATTTGCTTCATGCGGATGACCTGGTGCTGCCGGGATTTTACGAAGAAATAGAATTACTATTTAGAGCAAATCCTGCTGCCGGTGCCGCTTTTACGGGGATATCTGTAATAAATGAAGCTGGTGACCACCTCTATGACAATAGCCCTATCCAGTTATCTGCAGGCATTATACCAGGCTGGCTTGAGAAGATTGCTGCAAACCAACGGTTACGCATGTGCGCATTCGTGGTGAAGCGGGAGGTGTACGAGGCACTCGGTGGATTTTATGGTGTTGAATATGGGGAAGACTGGGAAATGTTTGTTCGAATTGCCGCCAACTATCCTGTTGCCTATTCTCCCAAAGTGCTAGCCTGCTATAGGATTCATCCGGGAAATATCAGCGCTAAATTTCGTTCAAAAGCAAAAGATATAAAGGATATAAAAAAAGTAATAAAGACAGTGAATGAATATCTGCCGGCAGTTAGAAAGAACTTACTAGCTAAAAAGGCCCGCAAGAATTTTGCAGTATATTTTGCGGGTAAAGCCCATGAAACCTGGCGAGAAACCGGTAAGCCGAAGA
>JBBQSI010000088.1:0-9963 GCA_038213975.1 Chitinophagales bacterium | reverse complement strand
CAAACACCGTGGCACTATTCATTTGAAAAAGACGATGCCGCCTTTGTAGTGCTTAACTCTGCCGATGATAAAGGAACTTATATCTGCCCGGATATTGAATGGACAAAAAAAACGCTGGATAAATTTGTCGACAAAAAACATGTGTTCGTTTTCATGCACATTACCCCGCTAAAATGGACGGGCGCTGCCCTCCCCTGTCCGGAGGTCGTTTCGCTCTTTACTAATTATCAAAATATCAAAGCGATTTTCCACGGTCATGATCACGATGAAGATGGCTTGAAAGAAGAAGGTGGTAAACATTACTTTTTTGATTCGCACGTGGCCGGGAATTGGGGCACTGAATATCACGGATACCGCATCGTTGAGGTCATTGATGACGGCAGCATCATCACTTACCAGGTAAATCCATTATTGCCGGACTATGTAAATTCAAACCAATTATCTTAGCAGCTAACCGGGTGATTTCCATTTACCATAGTTGATGATGAGAATAATTTTTTGCTGCATTTGCCTGCTAAGCCTCTTTGGTTGCGGACCCTCCCGCAAAAAAATGGATGCCCGCGAAAATGCCATCTTCAGGCAGTGGGTCGGCCAACCCAAAAGCCTCCTCACACAACGCTGGGGCGTGCCTGATAGCACCAGGCCTGACGGAGGAAGTGGAGAGATCCTTTTGTATCTCGAACATACTGATCCCTTCAGTGTGATGGAAGGTACTTACACAGGAAATGAATATTCTTTTAAGAAAGAAATGTTTGTAAACAGCGACAGCATTATTTATCATTGGAAAGCCTGGCGCAAAAAATAGTTGCGTGCCCGAAACTTGCCGGCAACTCTTCTGATCGCTTGCCAGTTAAATTGATTGTCGTAGCCAGCGCAACATTGAACTCTCCAGGTGATTCCAGCATTGGATAATGGCCGGTGCCTTTATTCCGGATATCGTCAAGGAAAATTGCGAAAGTATTTTTATTTTCGCGGGAATAGGCGCTGAGGTGTGAGATTCCGTGGGAAAGATATTTGTTGCTTTAACCAGTCGAACAAATTTTACACAATTTTGTTTCCAGAGTGTTTACAACTTGATGAAAGTCTCAAGTTCTATGGCTAAGTTTTAACCCACAAAAAAAAATGAAGAAGTTTTTAACTTTGAAACATTGGAGAGGAGACTTGTTCGGTGGCATCACTGCCGGTATTGTGGCACTGCCGCTGGCTCTTGCCTTTGGCGTAACCTCAGGGCTTGGCGCAAGTGCCGGTATGTATGGCGCGATATTCATTTGTTTTTTTGCCGCTCTTTTTGGTGGAACGGACTCGCAAATTTCCGGACCAACGGCGCCGATGACGGCGATCAGCATGGTGGTCGTAGCATCGATTGTGGCATTAAGCGATGGAAATCTTAGTGTAGCCATTCCCGTGATATTGGCCGTATTCCTGCTGGTAGGTATTCTGCAGGTGATCATGGGCCTGATTGGCCTGGGGAATTATATTAAGTACATTCCCTACCCCGTGGTTTCGGGTTTTATGTCAGCCATTGGCGTCATTATAATTGTGACGCAATTGGTGCCCGGTATGGGCTACTATCCCAACAATGATCCTGAGTATGTGCAGCAGTTTAAGCCAGAGGCGGAAGTAGCCATCGTCAGTAACATACTTAAGAAAGAAGCTGGTGAAAATATTTACGTCATAGAAGATTACCGGGAAACCGTCAGGCGGGCAGAGTTAGTGACACAGGATGAAATAAACGAGGAAGCCCGGAGGATCGCAGGCCGACAGTCGTCGGGGGTTATGGGTTCATTGAGGGTATTGCCGCGGGCTCTTCAGCATATTAACTGGCTGGAGCTTGCACTCACTGTTGGCACTATCGTCGTGATCTATGGATTCAAACGGATCACTAAAAAAATTCCGAGTACGCTCGTAGCCCTACTTGTCATCTCCGGAATCGCCTACTTTGCAGGATTTGATTATTATCCCATCGATAAAATTCCTGAGGGATTCCCGCGTCCAATCCTGGAAATATTTACCCGCTTCAACCTGGGAACAATTGCGCCCTTCATTTTACCTGCCTTCTCTCTTGCTTTGCTGGGTTCCATCGATTCACTTCTCACTTCTGTGGTGGCGGATAATATGACTAAAACGCGGCATAATCCTAACCGGGAACTGGTGGGCCAGGGAATAGGTAATTCTGTTGCTGCGCTGTTTGGCGGCTTGCCCGGCGCCGGCGCTACCATTAGAACAGTGGTAAATATCCACTCCGGCGGAAAAACAAAAATTTCCGGTATGATTGCAGCGGTGCTGATTTTACTAGTATTGCTGGTGCTCGGGCCGGTCGCGTCTAAAATTCCGGCAGCAGTCTTATCGGGTATTCTCTTCACGGTCGGTATCGGAGTAATTGATTACAAGGGCTTACGGGCGATGAAATATATGCCTAGTTCCGAAGTTTTCATAATGCTGTTAGTTCTTGTGCTCTCGTCTCTTTGGAATCTCGTTTACGCAGTTGGGATAGGTTTGCTTTTGGCTTCCATTATGTTTATGAAGAAAATCGGCGACTTAACGGTGAAAGAATCCCACCTTGGTCCTTTACGGGTAGAACCAACGTGGCAGGATGAGTTTGGTTTTCCTGAACATCTCAAAAATGAAGTGTTTATCAAGCACATTAGCGGACCAATGTTTTTTGGATCAAACGACAACCTTCAGCCCCTCGCCAAGGAACTGCCAAACTCAGCCACGACCGTAATTATGCGAATGGACAGGATGAACTATGTTGACCAGTCTGGGCTGCATACCATGGAGGATGTGTTCCAGGAAATTTTGAATTCGAAGAAGGTGCTCCTCTTAGTGAATGTACAGAAGCAACCGCGCTATCTAATGGAAAAGATCAAGATCATTCCCGACCTGGTTTCGACAGACCTGATCTTTCCATCGTACCGCGAGTGCCTTGAATATATCGGTAAACTTGAGCGGCCGTCACCGCCGGAGGAAACGATAACGACCACTTAGTTTCATTTTTACTGTGAAATTACTTTCACCGTAGTGCCGGATTGCACCTTCTCCTTCAATTGCATACCATTCAAAAGTGCAAGCTCTTCAAGACGGCTTGCCGGCACTGAAAAACTTTTCAAAGCTTGTTCGAGTGTCGTTGCTGACTTTACAGTTTTAATCCTGATCCGGTCTGGTTTTTTATTAAGCTTGGAGGGATCCGTTAGTGGTGCAAATCCCTGCATAGTTTTTAACAGGGTCGGTGCATATTGGTTATAAAGATTTGTTGGTGTAACTCCAAGCAGGTGGTAGATGTTATTTCCATATTGTATGAGGTACGAGAGCACCCTCAGGTCTTGCTGTTGCTGACCCTGCACCGCTTTCGGCGCAGATGCCATAGCGATCGCATTCAGCCCGTTCACATTCACTTGTTTTGATTCGATGAGCTGCAGGTTGTTTTGCTGCAACACGGCGTTTGCGGCGGCTTGAAGGTCTGCACCCTGGCCGAGGGTTAACATCAACAGTGCCTGCCCGTCTTTCGGCGCCATTCGTACAGCTTGCGGGCTGTTTTGATATCCCCAACCGGACGGGGTAGGAAACTGAAACTTTAGCCCGGGATGATAAAAAACATCATTTTCCCTAAAGCCCTGGCGCGGATCTTCCCCGAAAACCATTCCATCAATTCTCTGGAGGTAGCTGTTCCTGTTTACGATCGGGTTCTTCAGGTTGTTTTGACGTTGGTACTTTGCAGCCAACTTGTGAACGGTTGCATTACGTTCGCCCGGATTTGGATGGGAGGAAAGAAAATCAGGGATTTGATCTGTTCCGCTCTGGTGGCCCTGGCGTTCAAGTGTTGTAAAAAAATCAGCCATCTCGTTCGCATCGTAACCAAGCTTGGAAGAATATGCTACTCCAAGCTCATCCGCCTGCCTTTCATCATCACGGCCAAATTTTAGAAATAATAGGCTTAAGCCCTGGGAGGCAGATTGGGCAAACTGGCCCAGCTGCGGATTGAGTATTACACCTGCCATCACGCCGAGCTGTCCCAGCAGGGCGTTGCGCTGTTGGGCAACGGCATGCCTCGCTGTGATGTGTCCCGTTTCGTGACCGAGTACCCCGGCAAATTGCGCTTCGTTGTTAAAGTATGCCATGATGCCGCGTGTAAAATAAACATAGCCACCCGGTGTCGCAAAGGCGTTTAAGACGTCGGAGTCGAGGATTTTAAATTCGTACTTAATATTTGCACGATGGGAAATTGCAGCAATCTGTTGGCCTTTTTGCGATATAAATCTTTGTAAAGAAGAATCGGGATAAAGCCCAAATTGTGCCACGATTTGTGGATCGGCTTCTTTTCCCATCGCGATTTCCTGGGCTTCGGACATCAGCACTACCTGGCTTTTACCCGTAACCGGATTTCTTGCGCACTGCTCAAACAGTATAAAAGAAGAAAACAAGCAAATCAGTAAATAAGTTTTTCTCATGTTGTTGTGTTTAGTTCTATAATTCTCAATAATGATACCAAGGGCCCTGGTGGCGACCCTGGCTGGATTATCAGGATCATCCGGAAGAATTTTTCCATATGCAAATACCAATGAATTTGCTATTCCATAGGAGATAGAAACAGCGGGATTTGTAAGTGGTACCATCGGGGTGATGCAGCAAGTGTACAAGCAGCAGTTTGGGGTATTACCTCCGGCATCGCTGATCAAGGCAATTCTTTTTAATTGTGCAGACGACATCTTCAAAGCAGGGCCTGATTATAAAACCGGTTACGGCCTGCTTAACACTTACAAGTCTGTAGGGACTCTTTTAGAAAAAAAATATGCGGGAGGAGAAGTAACGAAAGGCGCAACCTGGACTTATAACATTACAATTCCTGACAACGTTGCAAGATTAAAAGTAATGCTCTGCTGGACCGATAGTAATGCTAACCCCAACGATAATATTAGTCTTCTTAATGATCTTGACCTGGAGGTTATCCAAAAAGAGTCAGGCCGGCGCTATTTGCCTTACGTATTGAGCAACTTCCCTGACGCCGATTCATTATCCATGATTGCACACGCTGGTATTGATTCATTGAATACCTCCGAACAAGTCAGGATTGAGCGGCCTCAATAGGGCGTTTACCAGGTTGCTGTAAAGGGCAGATATGTTTTGAACAACAAAGTGCCTTTTCACATAGCCTTTGAAATTGATACACTCAATACATTTCAATTTCTAAACCCGCTCGATGCCACGGATGTGCTCAAAGGTGAACAATCAACAGTCAACATTCAGTGGGAAACGCATGCCGCTGACACGAGTGCCGTGGGGGAACTGTCATACTTTACATCAGGTAGCGGTTGGGAATTGATCTCAACTGCTACGAAGCTTTCAGACGGCAATTGGTTATGGTCTTTACCCGATATTACCGAAGTCGCAGTGTTAAGAATGACCACTCCTTTCGGCTTGTTCTACACGGATTCTTTTTTAATAGAGTCCGTAGCGCGGCCGGATATCAGTTTCAATTGTGCAGACTCTGCAACAATTTACTGGAATGCGAATTCACATGCTGCAGGTTACAATATATTTAAGCTGACCAGCGGGCCATACCTTCAACCTGTACTAACTACAACGGATACCTTCCTGGTTGTTCATGGTGACACAGCGAAAGGGGTTTTCGCAATTCAGCCAATTACGGGAAACAGGTTGGTATCTGCCCGGAGCCAGTCCGTTGAACTAACAACCGGAAGTCCGCAATGTTTCTACGAAAGCATCTACTATCAATTGCTCGATAATAACCAGCTTAAGCTGGTGCTTTCTGTTACCGGCGAAGAAAATATCCGGAACATTATCTTCCAGGAAGTTTCGGCAGGCGGAGTATCAGTAAGGCAGCTATCAGCCGTAAGTGCGTCTATTGGTAAGCGTGAGTATACAACGCTTGTCTCCGATTTACCCGGCGGAACATCTTATTTTGTTGCACTGATGGAATTAAACAATGGAGAAAAAATATTTACGCAAACGATTGCCGTGATTAATTCCGGCGCTGATTTCATCAGGTTTTTCCCGGTGCCCCTTCGCAGAAATGCCCCGATCCAATTCGTGTTGAAGCAGGGAATATCACCCGAAAGCGTATTGTGCTTCTATGATTACACCGGACGAATGCTCAAAAAATACCAACTATATACAGGTGATCTTCAGCTTTACAACCTTCCACGTGGAATTTTGTTGTACAAACTGGTTCATCCAAATGGAAGAGTAGTTCAAAGTGGTAAATTGGTTGTGGAGTAAATCTTTAATAACGAATATGCTTACCCGAAAACTCACCGATTCCTTTACAGTCCTTGTCCAGTCTACACATTGCACAAGGATCTATTTTTATCGGTCTTGACTTTTGAATATGTATCGTTAGTAAATTCGCACATCGCCAATGCAATCCCGTTGGTTTAGCTAAATTTTATATATAAAAAATTTGTTCTCCGCTATGCACAAAGACTATCCTGGTGAAAAATGGAAGGCCGTAAAATTTGATTTCGAATTCACAAATGATTTTAGACTGGAAGTATCCAACTTCGGCAGGCTGCGCACCTTCAACAAAATCTCTGATGGCAACATCATTAAGGGGTCAATGATCAACGGCTACCGCATTATTCGACTCAAATTGTATAAACCGCGTGATGAAAAGTTGCAAAAGAAACTGGACGATATGCAAGCGCAAGTGCTTAGATACGGCAAGAAATTAAAAGCGATAAAAGAAGAAGGTGGAACCAAAACCATAGTGGATGCATACGCAGCGGACCTGGCTGAAATGAAAAAGAACTTGAGCAAGAAATTTCGGGATGATCTGAAAGCCCGGACCATCAATTACCATTCACTTATACACCGGTTAGTTGCCGACTATTATTTACGAAAACCCGGCGCTAGCCAAACTATCGTTGCGCACCTGGATCACAACAAACTTAATAACCGCGACTTCAACCTGAAATGGATGTCGCCTGAAGAAAACTACGAACATCAAAAGAGCAGTCCTCATGTAATCCAGGAAAAAAAGGACAGGCGCTTTCGCCGCAAGGAAAATTCCAAGGCTACAAAACTCACGGTGACCAAGGTGATGCTGTTAAAAAAATTGCTGAATGAAGGAAAGCCTATGAAACAACTGGTGAGGCAGTTTAAGGTAACAGATACGCAGATCCTGCGCATCAAGCGCGGTGAAAACTGGTCGGATATTAAAGCGGCAACGTAGGTACCGGGCATCTGCTGCCTGCTATTTCATTTTGAGAAAAGGGAGAGAGGCTGGTTTCAGCAAGCTCCGGAAAAATTGCACCCTTAGTTGGGTAATTGATGAGCAAGTCCGCGGAAGTCAACTGGCACCAGTTTGCTTACGCCTGCCTCCTGCATGGTGACGCCGTAAATTACGTCTACCGAAGCCATTGTCATTTTGTTATGAGTGACGATGATAAACTGCGAGTCCTTACTGAACTTTCGGATCATCTGGGTGAACTTTACTACATTGGCGTCATCGAGTGGCGCATCTACTTCATCTAAAATACAGAATGGTGCAGGCTTTATCAGGTAAATAGCGAAAAGCAGCGCAGTCGCAGTTAAAGTTTTCTCTCCGCCACTCAACTGTGTGATGCTTGTCGGCCGTTTCCCTTTCGGCTTTGCTATAATATCTATGCCGGTCTCCGCAAGATTTTCCGGGTTATCCAGGATCATATCGGCCGTGTCGTCTTCGGTGAACAACGCTGTGAAGACTTCCTGGAAATTCGTTCTTACTTTATTAAAAGTTTCAAGGAACTTTTGATTCGCCGTCGTTTCAACTTCCTGTATTGTCTGCATCAGCGAATCCCTGGCTGAAACGAGATCTTCTTTTTGCTCCATGATAAAATCATATCGCTTTTTTATTTCGGTAAACGCTTCAATTGCTGTGGGATTTATTTCGCCGATATTCTCCAGCCGCTTTTTTAGGCGATCATTTTTCTCCTGTAATTCTTCAAGGGAGGTTTCACTTATTCTTGACTCCCCTAATACTGCGTCGAGATCAATTTTGAATTCCACATGCAAGCGTTCTTTCATCCCCGCCAGTTGCAACTTCAGCTCATTGAGTTTATCCTTTATTTCATTCAGCAGGGAATCTGCATTTTCTTTAGATTTTTGTTTTTGCCGCAATGCACTTTCGCCTGCAGCGAGCTCATTTCTAAAATTGTAGTATGCCTGGTCTGTCTCATTGAGTATTCTTTCTTCTTCACTGCGTTTTTTCATTAGGTCCAATAGCTGCTGGTCTAGTGTTACCAGGTCATTTTTCCCCGCATCAATTTCTTTAGTTGTGTCAGTCAACTGCAATCCGCTCGTCTCACGCTGTGAAGTAATGTCTTTTTGCTGGTTGGACTTGAACGCTAATTCCTGTTTCAATCCTGCTACCTTACTTTGGTGCCGGGTGAGCAAAAGGTTCTGATCATTGAACCGCGTGTTGGCCTCAGTGAAATCCTTCTCTGCCACCGCAAATTCTTCCGAGGCAATTGTAAGCTTTTCTTCTATTTCACCTGCCAGCGCAGCAAGGTCTGCAAAAAGTTTTCTGGTTTCTTCAATTTCGCGGGTATTTGTTTGCAGCTGTTGATTAAGTTCTTCTACTCTCCGTGCAGCATTGTTTTGCTGCGCCTGGATGTTTTCGATCTTATTCAGGATGGAATTAAATGTGTTCGTCAACTCATTCAATTCATCCCGTGTCTTCTGAATGATGTCCTCTTTTAGCTTTTGGTTATAGGCGATCACCTGGTTTGCCTTGCCGGAAATTTCGGCCTTCAATTTTTTTACAACCACCTCGTGTACGCCGATTTTTAAAGCGATCTTTTCGAGGTTTTTTGCCCGCCCAATCTTTTTGCCTTCAAATGCACCTACGCTTCCACCGGTTAGTGAAAAACGACCTTTCACGTAGCGGCCATTTTTTTCCAATACTACATGCCCGTTACTATTTTCCAGGGCCTGCTCATCCTCCGCGATATATACGTTTCCCAGGAGGTAATTGGCAAGATTGGCATAGCGGTCCTCCACCTCCACGACAGATAATGCCGGGATGGATGCCGGCGGCTGACCATGTCCGTTAGGATGACTGAAACCGCCCAATTTGTCCAGGAGAAAAAAGTTTGCCTTTCCTTTCTTGTGTTCATCCAAAAGGTGAATGGCTTTGAGGCCTTCGGCCAGGTCATTCACCACATAATAATTAAGGTAGGGTTCCAGTACATTTTCCACCGCTCCCCGGTATTCTTCTTTTACATAAAGAACATCAGATAAGAGCGGTGCATCATTATCCCATGCCTTATTGTTATGCAAATATTTTACACTCTCCGGGTAACCTTCCATGCTGTCGATCAGGTTCTTCAGAAGATCATATTCATTTTGGCGGGCATCGAGCGTGCGGCTTTCAATGGCGAGTTTGCTACGTAAGTCCTCTACTTCCGCCTGCGTTGCAAGTATCTGCTCCCTGGTATTTGTATTTTCAGTTTTTAACTCTTCCAGCAATGCACTTTTGTTGCTTCTTTCCTCTTCTACTTTTTCCTTCCTTACATTGAGATCACTTAAATTGATTTCATGCTGTTTTAACTCAGCCTGCAACTGCTCCAGCGTTCTGCGGATATTATGAATATGTGTATCCGCGACAGCCACCTTCTTTTCCGCTTCAAAATGATTCTTTTGATGCTGAGCCTGCACTTGCCTTACTCCATCCAGCGCAGCCCTTTTTTCATCGGCAGTCTTACGTTTGTCGTCGGCGATCTTCCTGAGGGTTTCAAGTTGTTGTTTCTCTTCTTCCAGCTTTACTTCTTCCTCGCTCACCTGCTGCCCGGTAAACGAAATACTTTCAGCGAGGCCGGTGATCTGGGAGTCTGCTTTTGACAAAAAGTTTTCGAGGCTAGTCTTGCGTTCAACCAGGTATTGGAGCCGCTGGTTTTTCAAATTTTTATCACTCTCCTTTTCCCTGACGGTATTGTTAAGGAGATTGAAGTCATGCTGCTGTTGCTG
>JBBQSI010000087.1:0-9976 GCA_038213975.1 Chitinophagales bacterium | reverse complement strand
CGAGTACGGTCACAAAACCCGTATCCTGCTCCCATTTCTTTCCGTCTTTTGTAACTGACCAGCAAACGCCTGCATAAATATTTTCAGCATCTACAACAGGGCGGCATACAAACAGGCCGGGCATGTGAACAGTTTTTATATACTTGCCATCCAGGGTAAAATACTTGAAAGCATGTTCTGTGCGTGACGTGCATATCAACGCTGGTTTTTTAGGATCGCGGTAGTCTATGGCTACGCCATGCGCATTATCAAGGTTGTGCTCTTTATTTGCATTGTGATGTCCGCCAAAATGCCGTATGTATTGGCCTTTGTTGTTGTATTGAAGAATATAGTCCGATCCATAACCATCAGCCACATAAATATCACCATTGGGTGCAACCGCAGTCTCGGTAGGCATGAAGGGTTCATCCTCCTTGTATACGCCAATGGTATGCGGATTGGGCAAGTTAAAGATCAGCCTCCCGTGTATGTCGGTTTTGAGAACCTGTCCCGCCTGCTTTTGCCACTTTCCGCTCCGGTCTATAAAATAGCCGCAATCAGTAATAAATAAGAAATCTTCGCCGCCTTCCTTCGCGAGCGTTAGGCCATGGCCTCCGGGGTATTGTGTGCCCCAGTAATCTAAAAGCTTCCCCGATTTATCAAAAAACAAAATGTTGTTATTGGTGTGATCGCCAATCATTATCAAACGGCCTTTGCTATCCATTACCATTTCGTGGCAGTTGAAAAGCGGCGTTTTCTGGATGCTCATCTTCGCCCAGTCCTTTATTACTTTGTATTTGTAGTTGCCATGACCAATAATGAGCTCATCGGGCTTTCGGTTCCTGGAAATGCTGAATACCATTGATGGTTTGGTGAAAACAGCTGCCGCTAACAGGCCGGTGGTTTTTATAAAGGTTCGTTTTTGCATATTGAAAGTTATTGATGCCTTAAGCATCTCAGGGGTTTAAGAGCCGAGTTAATTACGTCAGAATATCGTTTACCACTTTGCCGCTTACATCTGTTAATCGGAATCTTCTTCCCTGGTATTTATAAATCAATTTTTCATGATCAATGCCGAACAGGTGCATGAGCGTTGCATGAAAGTCGTGTACATGCACCGGGTCTTTTGTGATGTTATACCCAAAATCATCCGTTTCGCCATAAGTAAAGCCGGGCTTTACTCCTGCGCCGGCCATCCACATTGTAAAACAACGCGGATGATGATCGCGGCCATAATTAGTGCTGGTTAATTTACCTTGAGAGTAAACAGTACGGCCGAACTCGCCACCCCAAACTACTAAGGTATCTTCCAGCAAGCCTCTTTGCTTAAGATCTTTTATTAAAGCTGCAGTTGCCTGGTCGGTATTCTGGCATTGGGTTTTAATATCTCTCGGCAGGTCGTTGTGCTGATCCCATCCCTGGTGATATAACTGCACCACCTTTACGTCTTTCTCCAGCAGTCTTCTTGCCATGAGGCAATTAGCTGCATAGGTTCCCGGATCGCGGCTGTCTTTGCCATATAGATCAAACACCCAATCCGGCTCCTCTGATAGGTCCATCACCTCTGGTACAGATGTCTGCATCCGATACGCCATTTCGTATTGGGCAATGCGGGTATTGATTTCAGGATCGCCATATGTGTCAAGCTGAAGCCCATTTAATTTCTTTAAATAATCCAGCATCTCTCTTCTGTCAATCCCATCATAGCCTTCCGGATTGTTTAGATATAGTACCGGGTCCTTTCCCGAACGGAATTGTACGCCCTGATGTTTTGAAGGTAAGAACCCATTGCCCCATAGTCGTGAAAGCAGTGGTTGTCCACCTGCGTTCTTAGAAACCAGCACAATAAAAGTGGGCAGGTTCTCATTATCCGATCCCAGGCCATAACTCATCCAGGCGCCCAAAGAAGGCCTGCCCGCAATCTGGTTCCCGGTCTGAAAAAAGGTAGTTGCCGGATCGTGATTGATGGCTTCCGTGAACATAGATTTTATAAAGCATAATTCATCCACCACCTCTGCAGTATAGGGCATCAATTCGCTTACCCACGCCTTACATTCGCCATGCTGCTGAAATTTGAACAGAGATGAAGCCACAGGCAAAGTTGATTGGTCGGCGCTCATGCCGGTAAGACGCTGGCCCTTGCGTACTGAATTGGGCAGGTCTTTCGCCTGGTATTTATCCAGCATAGGCTTGTAGTCAAACATATCCAGTTGCGAAGGTCCGCCGCTTTGAAAAAGGTATACAATTCGTTTCGCTTTAGGCATATAATTAGGAAACGTGTTGCCTAACGCTTCTTCATCAGCAAGCGGCGCACCATTCTTGCCAAACAGGCTGGTTGTTCCCATTAACGAGCCTAAGGCCAATGCACCCAAACCCAAGGAAGTTCTGGTTAAAAAAGTCCTGCGGTCCAGTTGCTTTTGTACTGTTTGCAGGTCCTTGTTGAATGGGTCGAATTCTTCATGATGGGCACACATAATTTTATCGTTTGGTTATCGAAGCATCCATGTTCATTATTGTACTGGCCACTACTGCATTGGCTGCTACAGTCGCTGCATTGAGCGAAGGCTTTCTTTTATAACTACCGGCAGATAGCCATCCCCCTGTTTTGGCTTTTTTCACCTTGAATTTTTGATACGTTTTTTCCCTTAACTCCATCAACAACGCCAACTCTTTTTCGACCGGTCTTCTTCCTGTTAACTGCCGGAAGCATTGTATAACGGCTTGTTTGGTTTCCGTTGCTTCTGTTATTTGTTCACCCATGACGGTAGCGGCTTCTAGAAATGTGGGATCATTCAGCGTAACCAATGCCTGCAACGGCGTATTGGTTTTTTGGCGGTTTACAATACAACTGGTTCTTATGCCTGCGTCAAAAGTGGATTGTGTAGGATTAGGAGCAGAACGACGCCATACAGTATACAGCCCCCTGCGGTACAAATTGCTGCCAGTGTCTTGTTGATAAGTGGAACCATTGATGGTCCATAAGCCCTCCGGCTGGTAAGGATATACACTGCGGCCGCCGATTTTATTATTGAGCAAACCACTTGCCGCAAGGGCATTATCACGAAGCATTTCCGCAGTTAAACGATTAGCAGGCCCGTGTGATAATAGAACATTTTCAGGATCAACTGCGGCTGATTTGTCGCTGGCCTTTGAGCTTTGCCTGTATGTGGCCGACATTACGATCATTTTTTGAAGGGCTTTTATATTCCATCCTGATTCACGAAAATATACAGCCAGCCAATCCAATAGTTCGGGGTTGGAAGGCATCTCTCCCTGGTTGCCAAAATCTTCTGCGGTTTTCACCAGCCCCCTGCCAAAGTATAGCTGCCAGTACCGATTCACTGCTACTCTAGCTGTAAGCGGATGATCCGGATGCAGCAGCCATTGTGCAAAGCCTAACCTGTTACGTGGTAAATCTTTTGGCATGGGAAGAATAGACTTAGGCACATCGGGGAAAACTTCTTCTTTATGAGAATCATATTCGCCTCTCTCCAGCACATAAGCTTTTCGACGTACCGGCATTTCCTGCATGATCATCAGTTCCGGAACATTTTCAACACTATTGTTATGGCTTGCTCTGATTTGTTTTAGTTCCGTTTTTAATTTTTTTTGATGAACTGAAATGGCAGAGAAATAGTAATCTCTTAAAACTGCTTTTTCCATTGCACCCAATGCTGCAGGTGCCTTTTTTATAATGGTATCAAACCTTTTCCGATTCGCCAGTTGCAATACTTCAAGTGATGTAATGTCTCTTGAAAAAACGGTGATGTCTTTTTGACGACCACCTGTAAATCCCTTGCCGCGGTCCCATCCGCCAAACTGCAGGCCGGGTTGTTGTTTCGGGTCTTTAAACATAATGTCCTTATACAGATTATCCTGATCCACCGTTGTTTGCAGTTCGATTCCGTCAAGATAGATTTTAAATCCACTTGCTTTCCCTAAGCCATCGTACGTCAGTGTCAAATGAATCCATTGTGCCATCGGTACATCCATGTTGCTGTATTCAGTAATTGCATTGTAGGGGGCGGTGTGCGCCATCACCATTTGCAGCTTATTATTTTCCACGGCTACATGAAAGCCGCGGAAATTGTATAAAAGGCCCGATGTGCCGCGATGAAAAATGACCCCGTTTTT
Organism: Chitinophagales bacterium; assembly: GCA_038213975.1. Lineage (GTDB taxonomy): Bacteria > Bacteroidota > Bacteroidia > Chitinophagales > Chitinophagaceae > Ginsengibacter. Next base: position 5,863 of record JBBQSI010000087.1, on the reverse strand, counting down.
TAATTCTTTTGGAATGTGCAACCACAATGCTATTGAGAACGGTTCGCTGCTTTTGTACTTACCGAAATTCGCCAGGTCAAGCCACGCATCACCGTCAAACTGCAACGCATTGCTGCCTTCTGAAGCGGCAATTACCGGAGTTTCGTTTGAGCTTCCTGTTCGTTTCATTACCGCTTTTTCCGCAGGTTTCAAACTGTTTTGTAAAGAGGCATTGTTCAATGGAAAGTGAGCAACGATATCTTTTGGAAACTTTTGGTGCGCCAGGCTTTTATAAGCTCCGCCTTCTATCCATTCGTTGAAAAGGTTCTCTTCGGACTTTCTCTGGCTGTGTAACTCACGTACCTTTTGCTGTTCCGCATTTTTCAGGTAACTAAGCAATTTCTCTTTTTCGGTACTCGTAATGAGCATGGTAGGCACCGGCATGGCATCATCCCATGATATTTGTCCGGCTTCTTTCACATTGTTGAACAAGCTGAACATCTGGTAATATTCTTTTTGCGAGACCGGGTCAAACTTATGATCGTGGCAACGCGCACAACCTGCAGTTATTCCCATGATAGCTTCGCTGGTTGTATTCACTCTGTCTGCGACATATTCCACACGAAACTCTTCTTCAACTATTCCGCCTTCCATATTTTGCTGATGATTGCGGTTGAATGCAGTAGCTATTAACTGTTCCTTTGTAGGGTTGGGTAACAAGTCGCCGGCTAGTTGCCAGGTGATAAACCGGTCGTAAGGAATATTTTTATTGAATGCTTCAATCACCCAGTCTCTCCATGGTGACATATCTCTCAAACGGTCTACGGTGTAGCCATGCGAATCGGCAAACCGAGCCAGGTCAAGCCAGTCAACAGCCATTTTTTCTCCATAGTGCGGTGAGGCTAAGAGGCGGTTCACCTGCTTTTCATAAGCATCGGATGAATGATCTGCAATGAAAGCATCCATTTCTTTTGTTGTCGGTGGCAGTCCGGTCAGATCGAGAGCTACACGGCGCAACAAGGTTTCTTTATCTGCTTCTGAGGATGGTGATAGCTTTTCCTTATCAAGCCTCTTTAAAACAAAATGGTCAATTGGGTTTTTAGGCCAATCTTTCTTTTCTATTTCGGGAAGAAAGGGTTTCACCGGTTTGATAAAGGCCCAATGTGGTTTATACTCGGCTCCTTTCTCGATCCATTTTATGAGCACTGCTTTTTCATACGCATTCAGGGTGAGATGCGATTTTGGTTCAGGCATCAAATAATCCGGATCTGTTGAGATAATGCGTTTGAAAACTTCACTGTTTCTTAAGCTGCCAGGTACAATGGCTTTTTTGCCTGGTGTTTCCGGCAGTTCGGCATAGGCTGCCTCCCGGATATCAAGCCGTAAACCGGCTTCCGTTTTCCCTTTGTCGGGCCCGTGGCAGGAGAAACACCGGTCCGATAAAATTGGTTTTACATGGCGGTTGTAATCAATATCATCCGGCACTGTTTGGTAAGCTGCAGCCACGTCTTCCGGAAGGGCAGGAGCGCAAGAAAAAATGACCAAACTCATCAGAAAAAACAAAACAATCCAGGTGCGCATAGATTCAGCTGTTGACTTACTAAAGCTACCCGTTTGAACGGCTGCCGCAAAGCGTCAAAGCAGACCTTTTCTTGTACATATCCGACTTATTTACGAAATAGACGGTATATATTGTGCAATCCTGTTAGCCCCTCAGAAATTCAATATGAACAAATCCTTGCAAGCTCTACGCATTTCCCTGCTTAATATAGATCATGTACATCTTGATAAAAGCTGGAATTATGACAATGTGATTAGTCCATTTTCACGGCTGTATTATATCAAAAGCGGTAAGGCAATCGTTCACCACCACAACCAGGTCTTTGAATTAAAGCCCGGATGGTTATACCTTGTTCCAAGCTTTACCTATAGCCGTTACAAATGCGATAATAGAATGGAGCAAGTGTACATTCATTTTTTGGAAGAAGTAGGAGCTGGCTTATCGATTTATAATCTTAAAGATTTTCATTATGAGGCCAAAGCCAGCTCACTTACGAGGCAGTTGTTTGAGCAATTGTTATTGTTGAACCCAGATAGGTCGCTGCCAAAAGAAGATCCGAAGGTTTATGATAACCGCCGCTCCTTAAGTTTTATAGATGCCCGCGACATCAATATGCCATCGCACCATTATCTGGAAACTGCTGGCATTCTGAAGGTACTGCTTGCTCAATTTATAAAAGACAAAGAAGCCGGGACACAAGCTCATAGAGGAAACAAGATCACCGATATGCTTTATTATATCAGTGAACATTTGCACAAAGAGCTTACCGTTCAACACCTGGCGGAACGTTGTCATATGAATCCCGATTACTTTTCGCGGTTCTTTAAAGAGCAGACCGGCATACGGCCATTAGAATTTTTACAAAACAGAAGAATTGAGCGGGCACAGATCCTGCTTAGCACCACCGATGATACCCTGCAGCAAATCGCGGACAAAGTTGGCCTTCCGAATATTTCATATTTCAGCCGGCTTTTTACCAGGATTACAGGGAAAACAGCAAGCGCTTATAGAAAAGAACATTGGAGCGTGTGAGGTTCGGCGATCCATAAACGATTATCTTCCCACAACCTCTTTATTGGTATCAACGAGATCGCAAGGCGCTGGACATTGCAATACAGCAGTCGGCTGAATTGGATTACCTAATGACATTAGAAATATAATTTTTATGGTCGAATGAAGCATCTTTGATATGGGGAACAGTGTTGCCAGTTGACGGGGGCTATCACTTATGATGTTTTCAGAAGAATGGTATTTGAGATAAATGGACATTCTTAGGCTTCGGATCTAATTCAGCAGTGTGTATTTTTCATCAAGCACCCAAAAAAAAATCTCTCTATTCTGTAACCTGAGGTTCTAAATATTTGAATTGATTTATGAGACAGATTACTGATGATATGCAAGGCGTTTATATTTACAGAAAGGAACATGCAGCAAGGAAGTAGATTACTGATTATCTGGCAGCAATAGGCGTTCCCTTTTCTGATTCTGGATTGGGTGCTAACGTGGCAGATGATAAGTTAGCCGGTGCTGTTCGGGTAATAACTGGCACCGCGGAAAAACGGGATCACTAACCCATCCGTATCTTTTTCGAAGATTCAGATGATAACGATTACACTACACATTCAGATTGCAGAGCTGAATGCGTTAACGCTATACTGGCAATTGTGAAATGGAAGAAACTGTGTGGTTTTGAAGGAATGAAATGGTATGATCTAATGTTGTACGGTGTTTGGTATAGGTAGCCTTTGAATTGTCTTTTCCGATCAGCGACACTAATTGATCATTATGTCGCTGAATACCTGCAGCAGGCTATGGGTGTGTAGTTGGATCCCATACCATTTAAGGCGTAACCTTTCTTTGGTGAACTCTATGCCCGGCAGACTGCGTTGATAATGTCTTATGTCATTAAAAATTACTCAGACTGCCAAAAATCAATAACCGTAGGCGCGGTGATAATGTTATCAAACTTTTCAGCAGCTTAACGCAATACCTTTAATTTTACCCCAATTAATAGAAAAGCGTTTAACATGCCAGATTATAATCAGCTCAGGGAACTGTGCAAGAAAGGAAGTCAAGTTTCGACAGGCGTAATTGATGAGTTTATATTACACTATGCTGCCAAAAGGGATAGGCTTGATCAGGAATTTGACACAAAAGTGTCCCGTTTCAAGCATGCTGAAAGAGAGATGCCTGCCAGTTGGACCGAACTGATCGAAGCGCAATACATCGGGCATCGGATTTTTAAACATCAGGGGTTGATCACAAAATACCTGAATCATGCGGCCATTAAAGATCTTGCTGGTGAACAGCAAAATTACCTGCGGCAAATGGCTGCGTTTCCCTGGCGGTTTAGTTTCAGTGAAATCAAAGCCAACCCTGCCATCGATTTTTATGAAATGCAGGATATTTTTACAGAAGAGACCTACCTTTTATATTCTACGTCTGTAACTCAGATTTTATCGGAGCGCCCGGTTATACTTTGGTTTAATCTTATTGGGTTTAATGGACACTGCTGGCAAACTTATGGCCCTGTCACTGGCTTTCAGAGTTTCGGCGCTGATGATATTTTCTTTTATGCAAGTGAGTTGAATGGTTCAATAGAGTCAGCATCCGATTTGATGAAAGACCTGGAGAACAATCCTGTCCCATATATGATGCTGATGACCGGATCAGCTTATCCACTTGTTCAGAGCAGGGGTTTCGAAATATTGCATGTGGTCAGTGAAAGTGAGGCCACAGCTTTTGATATGCAAACACTGAAGGAAGAATTCAAAATAGAGTACGCGGAGGGAGTATTTAGAATAAGTGACAAAATTTTGAGCGAGCCACCGCATTTTTCAGAGGCTTACTATGACGAAGGGCGGGGAATCATGCTTTTGTCAGCACTTACTGATCAGGGTTATATGGAGATGGCAAAAAAGCTGAATGCGCATGGATTTAACCTGCCCGCTGATCCAGATATCCGTTTACACCTGCCGATGTTATCTGTTATAAATAAATTGCTGAAAAAGGACCTGCAGATCAACCCATACAGCCGGTTATTTGAAACCAAACCATCTCCAGAAAACGAGGCAATGATAGCAAACCTCAACGAGTTCCTGTCGCTCGCACTGCCCGATATCAATGCCGGAAAAGAACCCGACATCAATGCTATGGCAAAAAAAGCGGGAATCGATCCTGAGATAGCCAGGGATCTGCTTAAAAAATCAATGAAAAAAATTAAGCAGCTACGAAAATAGGCTCACAATAATATCAGGATTTTCTTTATGCAGATCACCCGTTAAATGAGCCTAAAAAGGGTATTGATCAGCGCTGACATGTCGATTCCAGCCGACATTGAGATAAAAATATCGGCGCTATTATGCCATCACTTCCTGCTGAACATGGCTCTGCTGAATCTATTCAAACTACCTTGGAGCAAAAGCGAGCAAGGCCGGAAGAATTGTCAGGTGTGCGTTAAAACATAATCATACTTGCCCCATACAGTTTCTAAAAAGAAATTTCCATCTGCCGGATTGCTGGGACTTTGCTCAAATGAAGAAGGAGAATAGCAGTCTTTCCGTTTTTTACAAGATGATTGCTATCTCAATGGAATACGTCTTTTATTTGTAAATTTGGCTATCAACTGAAATGATATGGGGGCCACATCGATTTATAACGCCGATCTGAACAGGTATTTTTCGCTGCTAACACCATTGGCAAAGGAATCTGTTCTTACTATTATCCGTTCAATAGTGGAAACTAAAACCACACCCTCGGATGAATTTCTGCAACAGTATAATCAGGAAATTGATGAAGCAGTAGCCAGAGTGCGTTCTGGACAGTTCACTTCACAAGGGGACTTGGAAAATGAAATGAAAGAATTGTAAGAAATCGACGGCTGCTTTGGGACAATACAGCCAAACAGCAATTAAAAGAACTATATCTGTACATACAAAAAGACTCTCCCCAAAATGCTGAAGCTGTCCGGGCTGATATTATTAACGCCTTAAAAAAGGCGACACATTATAGTGAAATGTTTCCGCCGGATAAATACCGTACTAGTAACACAGATCGCCTTTATCGGGCTTTTGAAACACCTGCAATTCTTACTTGACAAAGAATTAATTTGTGTAACTAAGACTTTCAAGAATGGAACCCGGAAGAAATTTTAAATTACTTATGACGGGAAGAATTACCTGGCTGAAAATCTTACTCGTGACGAATTAATTGATCACATCAATAAAATGTACGATCCAACTTTCATTTTGAAAATAACGCAACTATATATAGTTAAAACGGCTTATAATCGAGTAGACGGCCCTGCTACTTACAAGTGGCAGG
>JBBQSI010000086.1:0-10003 GCA_038213975.1 Chitinophagales bacterium | reverse complement strand
TACAAAGACGAGGTGAGCTGTGTAAGAATTTTGGAAAAGAAAATATTCTGGGTAATGGTATGGTTTCTTAATGGATCACCCAGATTATCATGACGCATCAGGATTTGGCCATTATTACTATTGTAAAATGTGTTAGCACGGATGACAAGAGAGCGGGTGTTATGCAGATAAATACCCCTATTGCAGTTGGCAACTGTATTACCATAAAGTTCTACGCCGTTCGTATTATCATCCAAATAAATACCGTCGGCTGAAGAACTGCCTGGCGAATCTGTTCCTTCAGGAGCACCAATACCATTGATAATAATATTTCCAATAACCTTCCGGCCGGTGTTGGTTTTATTGGTGCCATTTGATGTATAAATTCCGCCATTATCATCTTTAATGAAAGCGAAGTTTTCGACATAGTTATATTGAACAGTCGAATTATCGCCACCTAATTCAATCCCCACATAGCCACTGTTATACACCTGGTTGTATTCTACTAAGCCACCAGTGCAGTTGCGGATACCGCCGCCCTGGCCATTTCCACCTTGGCCCATGCCTGGTACGGTGTAACAGTTTTTAATGATACTACTTCTTACGATGGCGGAATTGCCTTTGGATACATCAATCCCATCATTATAAGAGTCTTCTACGGAGCAGTTTTCAACTCTAAACCCCGTTCCTGATCCAAGTATTCCGTCTTCCCCTGAATTTGCAACACTACAATTTTGAATTGTGTTTTTTGTACCTCCGTTAAAGACCACTGTAGTATTGTTACAACCATTAAAATCAAGATTATCTATCGTGATGTAGCTATAGTTGCTGGAAGTCAGGAGGTGATCCAGTGTGGCTACTTGAACTTTGTAGGAAGAAGGGTTACTTCCAAGATACACCGCCATTTTTTTTGTAGACGGATTATAATACCATTCACCAAATTTGTCTAACGTTTGTATATGATTCTGAATGAAATAACCGTAAGTATTTCTTGCTTCTCTTTCCATAGCATTAAACGAAATAGTACCGCCAGAATGATTAGTAATGGCAGATTTATCTATAGTCCACCTGTTGGTCCTGATAACGATTTCACCACCGTTCCAATTCGGAGAAGAGGAAAGCTCCTTATCAGTGATAGTTGTAACTCCTGAATGGCTTTCCAGGGTTAAATAACCTTTGTTACTGTCTGTAAAATTAGGATACCGGCCAATTGCCTGAATTTTTTGATCTACTAAAACAACGTTCACCTTAGAACTAACAACACTAGATAATGCACTTTCCTGTACACCGGGGTAGCTTGAGTTCGCAGTCCACGAAGAAAGCCCCACGAGGCTTGTAATCACTGGCTTGTTACCGGAACCGAAAGCGCCAATTGTGATTGGAGCTGTACTGATACCGGATTTACTGATAACGATGGTTCCGACAAATATTTCGCCGCGTTTAAATAACACCTGGTCGCCGGGTTGCAGCGTACTAAAAATAGAATTGAGTTTACTGATTGTTTTCCAGGGTGTGGAAGCACTTTGCGCCTCTGTGGCCGTGCGTGAGTCATTCCCCGACGCTGTAGAAAAATAGTAGGTTTTCGCAGAGGCCATGAAATACATCACGACAAAAAGAAAGGAAAAAATTAATTTCATAAGACTCTTAATAGGATTAGACAAATTGAAGATTTTAGGTTTTCTCCAGGGTTTCATTAAACTATTATTAGCGTTTTAAGTCGTCCTATATTGCCACAAAATCACTCGATTTTCATCGTAACATCATCAATCAATACATGCAGGATTTACCCTGACTTGAAGGGGGTATATCTACTAATTGGAGCATTGGTCACGAGCATTAGGGAAGAGATATTTGGCTGTTTTGCCAACAAGAAAGTTTTGAAAAGCAAGCCCTATTATCTTCTAATAGCAGCCCGATCGAGGATTAAAGCAATTCTTTTTACCAAGAAAATGTAAAGCCCCCCTTTAGGAAGAATTATTACTTCGTAACTTTTCGATGAGGAAGCGATGAAAGTGGTCAAAAAGTTTATAACAAAAAATGAAACTGGAGCGTTAGAAGGGCAAATTACTTGCTTCAACAAACGAGAATGGAAAAATAAATGAAAAGGATTGTCCTAAAAGCGCTCAACATTTTGACATATGCAATGAATTCGCATATACCATTTAAAAAGGTTTACTGGATAAGAGACAATTATTTTAGCAGGCTCCGACAGGGAATCTTTCTTTTTAAAGACTATATCTCTAAAAGACCGTATAAGAAAATTGAATTTTTTGGAGAGTTCCAGCAGGAACTGACTTTTGTACTACCATTTGCCTATTGGCATCATTTGAACGGAACACTGGCAACTACTATCAGTAGTAAAGGAACCAGTCCCTTTTATTTTTTTAGTAAAACTCATATTGAGAAAAATGAGCCACGTGATTGGCTGAACAATTCAAAGAATTTTGAAATACCCAACATGGGACACAGTAATTCTTTTAGCTACAGAAAATGGGCAAGGTTGCCTCTGAAGCAGCACTATCGAAATGATGAGTTCGTGTTTGAAAAACCGCTTTTAGTCATTGCCAACAAGTACAACCTGGAATGGCTGGAGCAACCTATTAATTTTTTCTCCCTGGACTTGCTGGATCAAATAATCAATGAATTTAAGAGCAGCTATAGCATTATATACAATCGCCCTCTCTCAACAGCGATTGTCGTAGATGAGAGTGAAATTCTTGATCTGGGAGAATATGATTGGTTGAGAAAAAATCATCCCGAAGTGGTGCTGCTCAACGATCTGCACCAGCAATATCCCGCTTACCATTTTAATGAGCTGCAGTTGAAGGTTTATGCCAATGCTGAAAAATTCATATCAGTGCATGGAGGCACCGGTACACTCGCCAGTTATTTTGGCGGTATTAATATCATCTATTCAAAACGCGGATTGGAGCATGTCTTCGGGGAATTTGAATTAATTTTCCCAAAACTCTCCGGAGCCAAAATCCTGCATGCAAAAACCGAAAAGGAAATATTGAAATTTGCGAAGCAACATTTTTAGTCAACGAATCCCAAAAAATATTTTGCACCGTAAGTTTAGATCCCTCAACCAAAAAAAAATATCCGGCTGGAGTTTTTCACCTCTTTTGATATTATTATAAGCTCCTTTCTTATTCTTCAAATTTTTCCATTGGAAATACGCAATGTTCAAGGCATAATGAGAATAAAAAACTCTGGAAGTTTTAAATACCTCGGCCTTTAGATTCTCGGGCAACTCCGATCGAATCATACCTATCGTTTTTTCCAGATCATTAATATACAACGCCTGTGAGTATTTCTTTCCTGAAATAGATTGAGGGTGCTTCCTGTACTCAGCAAGAATCATTGGAGTATATGCAAATTTATATTGCTTAGCAATCCTTACCCACATCAACCAATCTTCGCCATAATCCAGTCCATAAAAAGAGCCGAGTTGTTCATAAACCTCCCGCTTTACGGTGATTGCAGCGTACTGAATGCGTTGTCGGACAGCTATCTTAAAAAGCCAATCATTCAATACTCCGACTTCAGGCATTTCTTCGGGCTGCCCATCTATTTTTTTCCCCTTTTCATCAATATTGATGAACCTGCAGAAAGCTGCCCCGGCATCATTGTATTGCGAAAACAACTGCTCAATTTCATAATAGTATCCTTTTCTAACGAGATCATCTCCGTGAAGAAGGTGAACATAATATCCCCTTGAGCGCAACAGGCAAGTATGAAAGTTTCGAAGGCTTCCCACATTCGCAGGCTGGCGAAAATATTTCACCCTGCCTTGTCCAATTGTATTAACCAGGCCCTCCACGTCGCCGTCAGAACTACCATCATCTACCACTTCAATTTGCATTTTATCCGGCGAAATATTGTGCTGAAGGACGCTTTCCAGTGTTTGAGGTAAAAAATGCAGACAATTATACACCGGGATCATCACAGACCACAAGGGACGGTTAGCCAGATTCGTCAGTGCTGGTACGGACGGAGGAAAAGTAGGCACTCTCTGCAAATTTTTACTTTTTTATTATTTAATCGGCGTTCCTGGTTAACAGAATCACAAACTTTTTACCTTTTATTTTTATAAAAATTTGACGCCCGCCTGCGAATCAAACTGGATATTGACTTATATCGCTTTAGCAAAAACAACAAGTGAACAGCTTTGGCCAACGGCATTATGGAAATAGCATCGTTTAAAATTGGTGCCTGCTTATCCTTCAGCGCACCACGCATGTCTGCATCGCACAAATTTGGATTTGGTTTCTGATCGATGGTTTCTGCAATGTCAGCCAGCGCAGCCACGCATTGCATCACCGCTGTAACACTCATCTTGCGCAACACATCAAATTCAAATTGATAACATTTCAACCACGCGTCCGGTACCGTATAATCGGCGCCTTTGTAAAACTGAATATTGCGTAAACATTGCGCGGAGGCTGCAGCACTATATTCTGAGCGCTTGACAGAATGAAACAAGCTTTGGTCCGACACGCGATAGTCAAGCAGTGGTTCGTGTATCACATGAAACCTATGCCGCCGGCACAAACGCCAGAAAAGTTCAAAATCCTCAGCATACATCTCTGTGTATTTTCCCGCCTCAAGTACTGCGCTTCGTCTATACATGACCGAGGAATGGTAAAAAGGCGAAGTAAAAGTCAGCTTGAAGTAATAAAATTCGGGAGGAGTTTCTTCCTTATAAATAAGTGCGCCCTTTTCGTCTACTACATTGGCAGAGGTTGCAATAAGGGCGCAATCAGCATGCTGGTGCAAATAATGGTATTGCTTTTCAAGTCTTTGAGGGTGACAAAGATCGTCGGCATCCATTCTTGCCAGATATTCAGTCTCAGACAGGTCAATTGCACGGTTTAGCGTATACGTTATACCTGAATTTTTTTCGTTTTTAAAATATCTTATTCGCTTGTCATTATAAGATTTAATGATTGCTGTACTTGAGTCGGTAGAGCAATCATCGACGATAACGAACTCAAATTCTGTCAGCGTCTGTGCCAACATACTCTCCATAGTGGCAGCGAGAAATTTTTCCGCATTGTACACCGGCATTATGATACTGACCAATGGATTCATATCACCTGTTGAAAGCAATTTTTCTAAAGAGACTTTTTATTTTTCCGGGAAGGCGTTTCTGAAAGAAAAATCGGCCGGGGTAAAAAGGTATAAGTGAAGATGCCAACATTTTGTTCAATCGCCTGTCTTTTATTTGGTTGTGCTGGAAATATCTTTTCAACCACAAAAGAAAATTTTTTCTCTCACTAAGATAATTGCTTGCGCTATGAGAAGAGTAGACAAGCGATCCGGGTCGTTGCCGGTAAAGGTTGTGATACCCGTCTGACACAAAAACCTTTTCGTGCAGGTAAATTTTTATGAGCAATGATTGATCGTCATACATACCCTTAAAGCTTTCATCGAATGAGCCGTGTCTGAGCAGGACTTCCCGATCTACAAGAAGCCCGCAAATACAGGGCGCAGCCCCGTCTCCTAATGGATAAAGATGGTACATAAGTTCAGGTGGCTGGTAAGTCTTGTTTGCCGGTGCGCCAATCTTAATTATTTCATCTTTCTTGATACTGTCATTCCAGCTATACCAATATTTGGAAGCCTCCATCACCATTTCTGCCTTATGCATGTCCTTTTGTTGCAAAAGAATGGAAAGCATGTCAGGAAGTAAAATGTCATCACCATCCAGGAATGTAATAAGTGTGCCTCCAGCTTTTGCAATGCCAACATTCCGGCTCTTACTTGCGCCGAGATTTATGTGACCTGCATGTTCAAGATATTTTATTTTCTTAGGGTATTCGTTGCCGTAATGCCGGGCAATTTGCGTGCTGAGATCACTGGAACCATCGTCCACCATTACCAGTTCCCAATTAGAATAGTGCTGAGCTAATACGCTTTTAATAGCTTCTTCAATATATGCTTCCACATTCAGGAAACACATAATGATCGATATTTTCGGGGAATGTCTTTCCTGCATGTTAATCCAATGGGTTTTTTATTTTTCCCTCCAGGGCTACTTCGCGGATTAACCTAAAACGTTTTCGCAGCTTTGGCCAAAAGCCGGAAGGCAATTCCAGGTTGTCATGCTGTAATGATAGCTCATGGGCGGCTTCTGCCATATCATTAATACTGTTTCCCCTCTGCCGTTTGAAAAACTTGTTGAAATGATACGTATATTTTTGTCGCCACTTGTACTTGCCCCAATATCTCCAATAGTGAAAAATTACATCGCCGGAATCACGAAGTGTGGTATCGTTTTGTAAGAAATAAGAAAAGGCAAACTGTTCTGCTGTAAATACTTTTCTCGCCCGATAAATCTGATCAGCCAGATCTAAAACTTTAGGAAGGAGATCCTTGTCTGCCTGGGAAATTCCGATGACGCCTGCATTCCACATCCTGGTAGTAAGCGGGATCTTTATCTTCTCCCCGCCAATTTCATATTCATTTTCCCGGATCGCTCTTCTCATCAGCAGCCAGTCATTATTTTCAAAAAGTTCATCTGCAAATTGAAAATCGTAGTCGTTGGAATTCATCACCGACTCGCCAGCCGCAATTTTCTTTAACAGCATCCTGGGATTAGCAGTGAAATAGGTATCGCTATCGAGATAAAAGATGTCGGTCTTATTTTCGAGCAGGCATTCTTTTATCAAACAAATCTTTACACGGTGCACAAAATCCTGCGGCCCTTTCATTTCGCGGATCTTATCCGAATACAGCCTTTTGATTTCAAGAGCAATAGCCTTTTTTAAGAATTCAAATAGTCGCGACTGATCTGTATATAGAATTATTTTTATTCCCCTATAATCACCCTTCAAATGGTAATGCAGTGTGAGCAGGGAAAATTTAACCTGGTTATACAGATAAGCCTGCCCATAAGCATGATATAGTAAAATTTTTTCAGCCACTCAAAAGAATAAGCGAGTCTTTTCAATCATCATATAAAAACCATTTTTCCAGTTTCTGTTTAAAGATCGGTAATGACCAGTTATTCACCTGGAAGCGGCCAAGTTCATGGGGAGCAGAATTATTTGACACAGTCTTTTGATCCGTTGTCACCGCGCCAACTATGCCAGCCTTTTTTACAATATCGAGCGTGTCAGCATTGTACTTGCCGGAGGGGTATGCCATCAGGTTTATATTATTCTTTGCCAGTTTTTTTAAGTAGTCCTGGTTGGTTGTAATTTCCTTTTGCTGATGACTTTTTGGATGAAAGGAAAGAGCAGGATGCGTCATTGTATGAACACCAATATTACAAAGAGTTGATTTTCCAAGATCCTGTATATTTTCAGCCGACATGCTTTGATACGATGAACGCGCAGGATTTGTACCCGACCATTCAATTACATAATTCATAATGTTTTGCTGATCTTCGCTGTTGAGTGGCGTGAGCAGTTGCCAAAGCTTACAATACATTTTAGTACGTGGGGTATCCTCGCCAAAAGCTTCACAGCGCGAATGGATATCGATCATTTCGGAATTCAATGTTGCCGCTTGACCAAGATCAAATTCTATCTTTTCTCTGCCGGTATCATAAGTAAAATATTGAGGTAGCTCAGGGGTTTCAAGAAGAATACATTCAAGTTGATCCCACCAAAATTCCTTAGTGCTGTCTATATTTTTTGAGGTAATAAAGAACGTTGAAGGCAGGTTATATTTTTCCAATAATGGCCTTGCGACGGAGAAATTGTTCTCATAGCCATCATCAAAAGTAATGGCTACGGACTTTCTTTTTATTTTCCCCCTGGCAGCCTGCGCAGCCATTTCTTCCAAAGATATTACCAGGTTTTTTTCGCGGAGATATTGTAATTGCTGCTCAAAATTTTCTTCAGATACAGACAATCTCCACAAATCAGTTTTCGTGTGCCCGATCCTGTGATACATAAGTATGACACAGTGTGGATGCAACAGCAGCTTTAGTTTCTTTAACCTTTGCTGATAACGAAACATTTGAGTAGTTTACTTCTTGGTAGCCTTCACGCTTACAATCACCTGTAAGTATGGATCATGATGATCAAGCTTTTCTTTTTCCACTTCAGGCAGTCCCATACCGTATAAAAATGCCGTGGCTGAATATACGTTTCCAAAAGAATTTACGTCTGTCTCACCCCCCGGAAAGGTCTCATCAAATAATGGCTTCATCACTTTGTCGGTAAAAGACCAGTACCAGGTGGTGTTCCATTCATCCCGGTCGATTGGGGTGATGCCAGGCACGGTCAATAGGAGAGATCCTCCCGGTTTCAAAATACGATGGCAAGTACGAAGTGCGGCTTTGAAATCATAAATAAGATGAAGTGTCTGTGTGAAGACGATGCAGTCAAATGCATTGTCAGGAACGTGAGGTGCGTCACTAATATCGCCAACAAATGTTGCGGCCTCGTTCGTGGCATCTACGTGGAGAATATCGCTCTTGGATACCTTATCCCCCCCGTAAAGCAAAGTATAAGCATTATCACCAATCTCGAGTACACGACCTTTTATTGTGGCGGCTTCGTTTTGCAACCAGCTTTCAATATAATATCTGTCAACGGCGCCTCCGCGATCGAAGCCAAAAGTTTTGCTGAAAGGTGTAACACGATCGAGATCGCCCATTGAAACGTCCCCCACCCGTGGAGTGAATGAACTCATGATCCCTGTTTTATTAAGAAAACGCTTCATCGAAGTCGGCATGTTTTTTACTAAAGTTGCTTTTGACATGACAGGTCTGATAAACTTTTTGAATGAATGAAAGATTTTATACCTGGAGTTAACGATAAAATCTTCTTCAAAGATATGTTTGTCAGCCGCGAGCAGGGGAAATTTTGTAGTATATCGCTGCTCATAGAGTGAATTGTAAGCTATCCCGTATTCTTTCTTTTCTAAAGCGCTTTTCAAAAACGGTTCTTGTCGCTTCAAAACCTGCAGCGCTGTCGATAACATTCTTGGCACCAAGGCAGACATATTACCAGCATGCCGCCTGTAAGCAGCAATGATATTTGTGTGATGAAGCACCGGGTATTTCCGCGAAACTTTCAGGTAAAGGTCATGGTCTTCGCACGATTTCAGTTCTTCATCAAACCTGAATTCATTAAAAATTGATCTCCGAAATATAACCGCCGCTACCATTCCTATATAATTGTAAGCTAACAGATTACGGTAGTGATCCGTATTCACTGTCACCGTGACAAACATGTCTGGGGTGTTATCTTCGTAGACATTCACGTAGCCCCCGGAAACAAAAGCCAGTTCAGGATTTCGCAGCAAATAGTGAATGTTACATTGTACGCCATCAGGATATAGCCAGTCATCAGCATCAAGGAAAACCACGAAATCTCCCTTGGCTGTTAACACGCCATTATTCCTGCTGGCGGGCAGCCCCTGATTTTGTTGGTAGAGATATGAAACGGAAGGATAGTCCTTGCAGACTTTTTTGGTATTATCGGTTGAGCCGTCATCAACTACGATGACTTCCAGGTGTGGGTAAGTTTGAGCTAAACAACTTTCGATTGCCGCACTTAAAAAATGTCCATGATTGTAACATGGGATTACAATCGATACCAGGGGAGTTGTTGCTGGTTGTGTTTCTGACATGTTGAGACCTGGAATTGATTAAGTAAAAAGATGTTTTAAGAATTTCCTTTTACTGCATTCGTACAGCATGAGTTTTTCCTGCTTATTCAGTTTATTACCAAAAGACTCTTCCTTTTTTAGTAGTTCCTTACAAAAGTATCTTTTCCAAACTTGCAAGCCCTTGTTATAAGATTTCCACTCTAATTCATTCTGAAGGTTTGGCTTTTGCTTTTTTAGTACCTGGCGTGCAGAGCGTAACATAAGCGGTATGTTCCCCGACATGTTATCCTGGTAAATGTTATACAGCGCCATTTTCGCCTGGTGATGAATACTTGAATACTCCCGTGAAATACGAAGATAAATATCATAATCTTCACACGCTTTTAGTGTAGTATCAAATAAAAAATTTTCTAGTACTGAAGCTCGGAACATTACAGCAGCAATCATCGCTATG
>JBBQSI010000085.1:0-10091 GCA_038213975.1 Chitinophagales bacterium | reverse complement strand
TGAAATTTGAACCGGCGAAAGAAATCTGAATTCCTGGAGCTGATAAAGGGAGGTTGCGTTCAGGTTCAAAGGATCGCGTAAATAATGTTGCAAGGCCTGCGAATAGGAGTCATCTTCTGTTTCTTCATCTTCGTTCGCTTCCGTCAAACTTTCCAGTTGCTGTTCGATAATTTGCCCTGTTTGATTCTCGCCAGTTTTTTCGGGGACGGGTACATCGTTTTGAGCAAAACATATTAGAGGGCTCAGAAAAAAGCTAGTAAGAACTACCAAAACCTGGAACAGATGCAAACTAATTTTCTTCATTCCACCTGATTTTTAAAATGAAGGATCAGCGCTACACCTGGACTGATGCCGAGTTGCGGATGATAAGATGCAGAAAGTTGCAATTGAAAAACATCCCAGGCAATACCCGCTCCCCCATAAGGGCTTTCTGTCACGGAAACAAATCCTGCTTTGGCAAAAAAAATGTTTCCGAAATTGTACATTATGCCAGCATTAACGCTTAGAGGCAAATCCTCTTCCCGAATAATTTCTGCAGAAACCAGAAAGTCGGAAGAGGGTTCATATCCGATGCCAAGGGTGTAGACTGAACCCAGTTTTTCGTCCTGCACTTTGCTCAACTTACCACCGATGGGGTTAAAGATTTGCACACCTGCGTGAAATTTTTCGGAGAAATGCGCCATGATACCGATTTCGGCATTGATCGCAGACGAGCCTCCATACCCAGCTACAGCAAAACAGAAGTAGTTAAATTTTATTCCCAGGTCAATACTTTTCCCGAGG
This sequence comes from Chitinophagales bacterium, assembly GCA_038213975.1. Lineage (GTDB taxonomy): Bacteria > Bacteroidota > Bacteroidia > Chitinophagales > Chitinophagaceae > Ginsengibacter. The sequence continues at coordinate 9,308 of JBBQSI010000085.1, read as the reverse complement.
CGGCGGGCGTAGCCCATTCCAACTTGCGATTCATTATAATTTTTGTTCCCAAAATAATTTGCATCAATGCCTATTGAACCTTGCCCGGTAGTAAATGCTCCGGCCGATTTGAAAAAGGAAGTTTCTGCCAACAAAAACTTCTGCTCTCCGAAAACACCGGCAACTGGTGCGTCAATACGTGCTAATGAAGCGGTGTTTGAAGAAAAAGAAAATGGATCAACATGGCTAATGCTATATGCGGCCATTCCAATGTAGGTGGTACGCACGGGATGCCTTATTACTTGTGAAAAAGCAGCTGAACCGGACAATAACAGAGCGAGCGGAAAAGTGTATTTCATGCCGCCACAGTTTGAAGTTGGTAATTGCATTCTAAGTTAACATTTCAATGTTCACTTTGGAAATATTATTAGTGGATCAGCGGGGTTAATTTTGCACCCATGAAATTGTTAGACGGGAAAGTTGCATCACAGGCTATAAAAGATCAGCTAAGAGAAAAAATCTCATGGATGCCGGTTGACCGCGTACCGCATTTAGCCGCAATCCTTGTTGGTAATAACCCTGCAAGCGAAGCCTACGTAGGTTCAAAAGTGAAAAATTGCGAAGCCCTTGGCATGAAATCCACTTTAGTACGATTTGGAGAGGATATTCCCGAAGAAGAGGTTTTGCAAAAAATTGAAGAGTTCAATCAAACTGAAGATATTGATGGAATACTGGTGCAGTTGCCTTTACCAGGACATATTTCCGAAGAAAAGGTAATCATGCAGGTTACACCATCCAAAGACGTTGACGGATTTCATCCGGTGAACGTCGGGAAAATGGCGCTGGGCTTACCTTCCTTTGTTTCGGCAACTCCTTATGGAATCCTTCTTTTACTGGAACATTATGATATAGAAACATCCGGAAAAGATGTGGTTATCATTGGGCGCAGTAATATCGTCGGTACTCCTTTGAGCATATTGCTTTCAAGAAATGAAAAATATGGCAACGCCACAGTTACGTTGTGCCATTCGAGAACAAAAAACATTGCAGAAGTTTGCCGGCGGGCCGATATCCTCGTTGCAGCCATCGGTAAATCACGCTTCATAAAAGCTGATATGATAAAAGAAGGCGCAATCGTAATTGACGTCGGCATTAACAGGGAAGAAGATCCGGGCAAGAAGAAAGGCTACGCGCTGGTAGGCGATGTAGACTTCGTGAATGCCTCAGAGAAAACTGCATACATTTCGCCAGTACCGGGAGGAGTTGGTTTAATGACGATCGCTGCCCTTCTGCAAAACACTTACAACGCTTTCATGACCCGCAGGGGAAATAATAGCTGATATGGAACTTTTGGTACAACAAAATATCGCATCAAAAATTTCAGCGGGTACACATTTACCCGTAGTGGAAACTTTCTATACCATCCAGGGCGAAGGCTATCACCAGGGAAAAGCTGCTTATTTCATTCGGCTCGCCGGTTGCGATGTCGGATGTGTGTGGTGTGATGTCAAAGAGTCCTGGGATCCAAATAATCATCGAATAGTTTCTGTAAAAGAAATTGTCGAAACAGCAAGCCTCTCTCCTGCCCGGCTCGCGGTAATTACTGGTGGTGAACCACTGATGTATCAGCTTGAGCACCTCACCCAGACATTGCATGGTTCGGGTTTTCAAACCAATATCGAAACATCGGGCGCCTACGCGATCTCGGGTCAGTGGGACTGGATTTGCGTATCTCCGAAGAAATTTAAGGCCCCTTTGCCCGCCACCCTGAAACGGGCAAATGAATTGAAAGTAGTGATGTATAACAAATCGGATTTCGACTGGGCTGAAAAGCAGGCTGAAAAAGTCTCCCCTTCCTGCAAGCTTTTTTTACAACCGGAGTGGAGCCGTGCCTCATCCATCACCCCTTTGACAGTAGAATATATCAAAGAAAATCCCCGTTGGGAGCTCTCTCTGCAAATACATAAATTCATCAATGTGCCATAGGCAGCAATAAGCGCCTGTCTTCTGAGTTATCCTTAACAGGTAATTACCATCATTGCATTGCAAAACGTCGCTAAACATGGTAATTTTATTGACCTTTAAAATCAATGCATTGAAACGTCACGCTTTACTCCTGTGCTTCCTAACTTTTTTAATTCCCATGTTGTTGAGGGCACAATGGTATGATCCCGAAAAGGTAAATCCTAAGGTGGCAAAAATTTATGAGCTGGCTATCAACAAAGCAAGAAATGATGAATATCCTGTAGCTATCAGGATGATCAACGAAGCGCTGAAACAAGATCCGCGCCTGGTGGATGCGTACCTTTCACTTGGCGGTATTTATGCCAATCAAAAAAACTACTCTGAGTCCGTCGTAGAGTTTGAGAAAGCCTTTTCCCTGGATACTGTGTACACTGCGTATTATTTGCTGCCTTATTCTATTTCTCTCGCGGGGGCAGGAGAATTTGAAAAGGCCCTGGTGGCAGTTGAAAAATTCTTGAAAATATCCACGCTTAATGAACGTAGTAAGAGTGCAGGCGAATTCAGAAAGACAACTTACAATTTTGCCATTGCATATGAGCAAACGCACCCGCTGAAAGACTACATTTTCAAGCCGGTCAATCTCGGCGATAGCATTAACACTACTGCGCTTGAATATTTCCCTTCGCTCACTATCGATGGCAAGACCATGGTTTTCACAAAACGAATTGCCTCCAACGAGGATTTTTATCAAAGTGACCTGGTGGATGGAAAATGGAGTAAAGCAATTCCCCTTTCGGGAGAAATTAACTCACCACGATTTAATGAAGGCGCTCAAAATATTTCGCAGGATGGGAAGTGGTTATTATTTACCGGCTGCAATTTCCCGCAGGGGCTCGGCAGTTGTGATCTTTATATCTCTTACCTCACTAAAACCGGCTGGAGTTCGCCTCAAAACCTGGGGAGGAATGTGAACTCCGAATTTTGGGAATCAACACCATCACTTTCCCCCGATAAAAGGGACTTGTATTTCAGTAGCAGCGTACCCGGAGGATTTGGGGGCAAAGATATTTGGGTGTGCCACCGCAATGAAAAAGGTGTATGGGAAGAGCCGCTAAACCTTGGCGCTGAAATAAACACACCGGGCGACGAGAGCACGCCATTCATTCATGCTGACAACAATACACTGTACTTTAATTCAACCGGGCATGAATGCTACAGCGAAAAGCCTGATCTTTTCCTAAGCCGCCGGCAACCGGATGGTAAATGGGGAAAGGCTGAAAACCTCGGCTATCCAATTAACACAATCGATGATGAAGGCTCGCTGGTCGTAGCGGCGGACGGCAAAACTGCCTACTACTCCAGCGACAGAAGTGATACGAAAGGAGGTCTCGACATTTACACATTCGAACTCCGGCAGGATGTCCGTCCGTTGAAAACACTGTGGGTAAAAGGAAAAGTTTACGACGCGAAAACCAAAGAGGGGCTACCATGTTCAGTAGAGCTTGCAAATGTGAACACGAGGGAAGTAGTAAGCCGTTTGCAGACAGATGAAGAAGGTAACTACCTCGTTACCCTTCCTGTGGGCAAAGACTATGCATTTAATGTAAAAAGAAAAGGCTACTTATTCTATTCTGAAAACTATAATATCAGCGAAGCGAGCCCAGACTCGATTTTTGAAGCTGACATCCCGCTACAGCCCATTGAAGCAAATGCGCATATCGTTCTAAAAAATGTATTTTTTGATTCAAAACAAACAGCGCTAAAGCCTGAATCAATAACGGAACTTGATAATCTTGTTCGCTTCCTTGAGGAAAATCCTACGGTGAAGGTCCAGATTAACGGTTACACTGATAATGTGGGCAAACCTCAGGACAACTTGAAACTATCAACCGGTCGGGCAGTAGCGGTAGTAAATTACCTGCTGGAAAAACGTGTCTCTACCGATAGAATATCCTTCAAGGGGAATGGCGAGACCAAACCCGTCGCAGACAATTCCACGGAGCAAGGGAGGTCACTCAACCGCAGAACGGAATTGAAGATTGTTTCAACTAATTAACCTTGCCTTGTTAAGAAGGTTCCCGCTTAGCCCAGCCATTTCACCTTTTCTTGATTAGCTGCATCTTCTTTGAATTTCTGCAGAACTTTTTCCATCAGGATAACAAATTTTGAAATTTGCTGATAAGGCAGGTGGTACCGCTTCCACTATCAATCCGAATTTATTTTACATTTAAGTCCTGAAACTAAAGGCAATGAGCCAGGACCTTATTTATCAAATCGCCCTTACTGCTGTTCCTTTCATCGGAGACGTGCATGCCAAAGCATTGCTCAATCATTTTGGTTCCGCTGAAGGAATTTTCAAGGCAAAACTGCAGGAATTAGAAAACCTGGAAGGGATCGGAAAAGTTCGGGGCAATTCAATAAAAAAATTTTCAGACTTCAGCGCCGCAGAAAAAGAAATTGATTTTATCGAAAAATATAAGATTAAAACACTGTCTGTCTTGGATGCCGGTTATCCCAGGCGATTGCTGAACGGGTATGACTGTCCTTCGCTTCTTTATTACCGCGGTAAGGCTGACCTGAATGCGGCCCGCGTTGTCTCTATCGTAGGCACACGCAGTAATTCTGATCAAGGAAAACAAGTCTGCGAAAAATTGATTGAAGATTTAAATGATCATGAAATTTTGATAGTGAGCGGCCTTGCATTTGGGATTGACACAATTGCCCACCGTGCAGCCATCAAAAATAACCTGGCTACGGTTGCCGTGCTCGGCCATGGCCTTGATGCCATTTATCCTTCTCAAAACAAATCTCTCGCAAAACAGATGACTGAGCAAGGCGGTCTTCTCACGGAGTTCCCGAGCAATACCAAACCTGACCGGCAAAACTTCCCGATGCGGAATCGTATAGTAGCGGGCATCGCCGATGCAATCATCGTGATAGAGACCGGCATCAAAGGTGGTTCGCTCATCACAGCTGAGTTAGGCGGTGGTTACAATAAAGATGTCTTTGCATTTCCCGGAAGAACAACTGATTCTAAAAGTGAGGGATGTAATTTTCTTATTAGAACAAACAGGGCGGCGCTCATAACCTCCGCAACAGACCTTTTAGAAAGCATGAGTTGGGATAATAAACCAAAGCAACAAAAAAAGAAACAGAAAGAACTATTTATAGAACTCTCTCCTGATGAGAAAGTGGTATATGAAATACTTCGGGAAAAAGAACAGTTGCATATCGATGAACTCTTTCTTGAAAGCAAGCTCAGCAGCAGCCGTGTTGCATCAGCATTACTCACCCTGGAAATGCAGTCCATTATCGAATCCTTACCGGGGAAAATTTATCGCTTGCATTAGAAGGCCGACGCTGTGAAGATGCATTTTTGCGAATTGCCGCACGGCAACTATCTTTGCACATGGCTACAATAAACAACCCGTTTTCTCTTTCCAAAAAATTTTTCGGCGAAGGTTTAACCTATGATGATGTGCTGCTAATGCCAGCATACAGTGATGTTTTGCCCCGCGAAGTCGAAATTAAATCTACACTCACGAGAGATATTGCACTGAATATTCCGATGCTCAGTGCAGCAATGGATACTGTAACGGAAGCGTCGCTGGCAATAGCCCTGGCAAGGGAAGGTGGCCTGGGTATTCTTCACAAGAACATGAGCATTGAGGCACAGGCTGCGCAGGTTCGAAAAGTAAAAAGAAGTGAGAGCGGGCTCATTTTAGACCCGGTGACACTGCTGATAGATGCTACTATCGGCGATGCCTTGCAATTGATGAAAGAAAATAAAATCGGTGGTATTCCCATCGTAGATCAAAATGGAAAGTTGTTAGGTATTCTTACCAACCGCGATCTGAGATTCGAGGACGATAAGAGGAAAAAGGTGAGCGAGGTAATGACCAGGGAAAACCTCATCACTGCGCCGGAAGGAACTGATCTAAAGAAAGCCCAATCTATCTTACGTAAATACAAAATTGAAAAATTACCTGTTGTAAGCAGGGCCGGCGTATTGAAAGGGCTGATTACCTTCCGCGACATTTTGCAGGTAAGCAATCACCCTGACTCCTGCAAAGATGAATTTGGCCGGCTTCGGGTAGGCGCGGGCGTTGGCATCACTGCCAATATTAGCGACCGGATTGCAGCCCTGCAACAAGTAGGCGTAGACGTAATTTGCCTGGACAGTGCGCATGGCCACACGAAGGCAGTGATAGCTGCGCTTAAGCAGGCAAAGAAAGATTTTACAGGAATTAAAATTATCGCCGGAAATATTGCTACGGCCGCTGGGGCCAAAGCTTTGGCAGAGGCAGGTGCAGATGCAATAAAAGTTGGAATAGGGCCTGGTTCGATTTGTACGACAAGGGTAGTTGCCGGTGCCGGCGTTCCTCAAATTACGGCCCTGCTGGAAGTCGCTGCGGCCATACCCGATAAAAGCATCGGAATTATTGCAGACGGCGGTATTCGCTACACGGGCGACATGGTGAAGGCTTTGGCAGCCGGTGCCAGTTGCGTTATGATGGGGGGCGTGTTCGCGGGTACAGAAGAGAGCCCGGGGGAAACAATCATTTATGAAGGCCGAAAGTTTAAACAATATCGCGGCATGGGATCGCTCGGTGCAATGGCACAGGGAAGCAGCGACCGGTATTTTCAAACAAACACCGAGGACGAACCGAAAAAATTCGTGCCGGAAGGCATCGAGGGACGCGTTGCCTATAAAGGCTTTCTTTCTGAAATCGTGCACCAGTTTACCGGTGGCCTGAGGGCAGGCATGGGATACTGTGGCGCCAAAGATATCAGCGCTCTTCAAAAGGCAAAATTCATTAAGATCACCAATGCCGGCATGCGGGAAAGCCACGCACACGATATAGAGATCACACGGGAAGCGCCGAACTACAGCCGGTAACATTTATACACCTTTTGAGTAGCTGCACAGCGAATGAAAATATTAACACTCAGGATTTTACTGCTTTTCTTCTTTGTTATTGCTTTTTACGCCCCTGCCCGGTCGCAAAGCGATAGTTGCAACTTGCAAATCAGCTTACTCACCTGCACACCCGGTGAGGATCTATACAGCACCTTTGGTCATAGCGCCCTGCGTGTAATCGATCGGGTTAGTAACACAGATATCGTGTACAACTATGGCACCTTCAATTTTGAAGAGGAAGACTTTTATATAAAATTTACAAGGGGTAAACTGCTATACTATTTATCAACCGAACCCTTCGAATCATTTGCCTACGCCTATGCATATGAACACCGCGGTATCACTGAGCAGGTACTGAACCTTACCTGCGAAGAGGAATATAATTTACTACTGTTGCTAAAAACAAACCTGCTGGACGCCAACCGGTTTTACAAATATGATTTCACTTTTGATAATTGCACAACACGCCTGCGGGATATTGTAGAAAAAGCTGCCATCAGCAAGATTACCTATGGCAATGTACTTAATGACACGTCTTCGTACAGAGATCTTATTCATGAATACCTTAACCGCAATGATAAGCAATGGAGCAAATTGGGTATCGACCTGCTACTTGGGAGACGCCTGGACCGGTCGATCAATGCCCGTAAGTCCATGTTTTTGCCGGACTACCTGATGAATACTTTTGCTATTTCAAGGAAAGGCGCTGAGCCGTTGGTAGCAAACAAAAATATAGTTGTAAAAGGAGATGATTTGCCACCAGCACATGACTATCTCGCTGACCCGGTCATCATCTTCACTTTCCTGTTACTGCTGGTAATTATTGGTAGTTTCTCACAAAATAGTTTTGTTAGAAATATTCTTTTAGCGCTTGATGGTTTTTTATATTTCGTGACAGGATTTCTTGGTCTGCTCATCGTTTTCATGTGGACGGGCACCGAACATTACATGTGTAAGGACAATTTCAATCTTCTTTGGGCCTGGCCTACGAATATTGTCATGGCATTTTTCGTTCATTCGGCAAAAAAAAGTTCGAAAATTTACTTTCTGGCTTACAGTATTTTTTGCCTTTTGCTGCTGACTGCCTGGTTTTTCCTGCCCCAGGACATGAATCCGTCTTTTGTTCCCATTATAGCAATTATTGTTTTTCGTACGATGTTCTTTTACCTTCGAAAGAGCGTATGAAAACAGTCAGATGGAAAAATACAAATGCAGCTTATCACGTCATGGGTGAAGGCCCTTTGGTGATGTTACTGCACGGATTTGCTGAAAACAGTACGGTTTGGCAGCACCAGGCATCTCACCTTGCGGAGGAAAATAAAATCGTACTTCCGGAGCTTCCGGGAAATGGGTTTTCAGGCGAGGCGGGCGAAGATCTTTCACTGGAAGATTGCGCTGAACTCATATTTGAAATCAGTAGAAGTGAAACAAAAGGTACAGAAGCTCCGTTTACGTTAATAGGCCATAGCATGGGAGGATATATTTCTTTAGCATTTGCAAATAAATATCCTTCATTTTTAAATGGCATTGGTCTTTTCCATTCAACAGCATTTGCTGATACGGAAGAAAAGATTGCCAATAGAAAAATTGCTATCGATTTTATTTCAAAGAATAGTAAATCTCCTTACTTGAAAACTTCGGTGCCGAATTTATTTTCACAGCATTCCAAGACGATTTTCCCGCAAAATCCTGATCAAGTGGTGGAGATGGGAATGGAATATTCCGACGAGGCGCTAAAACTTTACCAGGAAGCTATGCTGCAAAGGCGAGACAGAAGTGATTTCCTTAAGACAACAGATTTACCGGTCTTATTGGTGCAGGGAAAATTCGATGAGGCAGTCCCGTTAGCAAGCGGACTAGCGCAAGCATCGATGCCGGCGACTTGCCATTTTCACGTGTTGAAGCAAACAGCACACATGGGCATGCTGGAGGAAAAAGAGCAATCGACACAGGTATTAAAATCTTATATCGACTGGGTGAATAAATATGGTGAAAAGGCTTAGTGATGCGTCTCTAACCAAAGATTTTTCGTAATTTAATATGCTCGCAAAGCCGCCATTGTACACGTACTTTTTATGAAAATTTTTCTCTCATTTATTTTGTGTTGCGTAGGTTTCACCCTACAGGCTGCCCACATCGTGGGAGGGGAGATGACTTATGAATACAAAGGACCCGGCAGTCTGCCAAATAGCTTCAAGTATGAAATTACACTTAGGCTGTTTCGGGATCAGCTTACAATAGGTGCAGCTATGCCAACTGAAGTTTGGATAGGGATGTTTAATAATGACGATAACAGCCAGTTTCCATCAATAGGAGCCTACAATAGTGTGGTAAAAGCGCAGGAACTGGTTGTGACTGTTAACCCATTTCCCGGTTGCATCACCAACCCTCCTAACCTGGATTACCACATGGGCATTTATAAATTCACTATTGATTTGCCCAA
>JBBQSI010000084.1:0-10103 GCA_038213975.1 Chitinophagales bacterium | reverse complement strand
ATTGATATACTTATTAATAATGCTTCTGCAATCAATCTTTCCTCAACAGACAAAATTAATTCAAAATCGTTTGATCTTATGCACTCAATAAATGTGCGTGGGACTTTCCTGGTAAGTAAGCACTGTGTGCCTTTTTTAAAAAAAGGAATTAACCCTCACATCCTGAATCTTTCTCCGCCTCTGAATATGCAGATGAAATGGTTTAGCGCTCACCTGGCTTACACCATTAGCAAGTACAACATGACAATGATAGCAAATGGTTTATCAGGAGAGCTAAAACCTTTTGGTATTGCTGCCAATACGCTTTGGCCAAAAACGACCATCGCTACAGCTGCCGTCCGAAATCTCCTTGGTGGAGAAAAATTGGTAAGTATGAGCCGTCATCCGGAAATTATGGCGGACGCTGCCTGGCACATTTTGACGAGGGACGCCACAACCTGTACGGGAAACAACTTTGTAGATGAAGAAGTGCTGACCAGCGAAGGCATTTCAGATTTTGGAAAATACGCTGTCACTCCGGGTGGGAAACTTTTTCCGGATCTCTTTCTTTAGCTGGTGCTTCAGGCACGTTTACAGCGTTTTGTAACGCAGAAAGAATCTCACTCATACCCTTATATATTGTTTTGTAATCACTCATTTCTTTGCCGACATATTGGAAGAAGACTAACAAGGTTACTTCTGTTTTGCCAACGTGATCGACCAAATCACTTTTTTGCAGACGGTAACTTTCCCTTTGTAGTCTTTTGAGGCGATTTCTTTGAACCGCACGTTTGAAAACCCTGGCACTTGCAGTAAATCCGACCTGAACAGGCGTTTCTATTTTAGGTACAATAAAATACATACACCGGAGAGGAAAATGATAAATATTTTTCCCCTCGCTGAAAAGTCTCTTAATCAGCGTTCTGCTTTTTAATTTCTCAGCCCTGTTTAGACCAAAAGGATTCTTGTTCACAATTGGAAAGTTATTCCAAAAAAAATAGCCCCTGATAAGGAGCTATAGTAGGTTTGAACCTAAACCAAACTATTTTTTGCTTCCGTGTTCGTCAGAAACGGAGAGCTTATGACGTCCTTTTCTTCTGCGACTTGCGAGAACCTTTCGTCCATTGGCCGTAGCCATTCTCTGTCTGAATCCGTGTACACTTTTACGGCGCCGCTTGTGAGGCTGATATGTGCGTTTTTTGCCGGGCATATTTTAAAAATTTACCTAATTAAAAATTTATTTTATCCATCGATACGCCCGGGCACCATCCCAGGAGTTTGTGAAAGGGCTGCAAAAGTAAAGAAGATTTGCCTAAAGATGATAAAAGCATTTATTAATACATAATTACTCAGCCAATGTATGATGCACTGATGATACAGCTTCTCCGTAAAATATTTTCGCCTGCCGGTCAAAATCAGCAGTAGAATCAGTCGTGTAGAATTCTCTCTGGCTATTTCTGCTGCATTGTGTATCAATTTCCGGGTGCCTGGTTAAATAGTCAGCGAGGCTTGCCGCCACAATCTTGCCCTGCGAAATAATGTTGATTTTCCCGGGCAGCAAACTGCTTATTGCGTTCTCGAGCAGCGGATAGTGTGTGCAGGCGAGGAGAATGGTATCGATTTCAGCATCCTGCATAATTAACTTATCCAGGTCTTTTTTAATAAAAAACCTGGCCCCATCATTTTCAAATTCGTTGTTTTCCACCAGTGGCACCCACATCGGGCATGCTTGCTGGTAGACATGTACGCTAGGAAAAAATTTATTAAGCTCTATTGGATAAGAATCTGATAACACAGTTCCCTTCGTGCCCAATATGCCCACTTTCCCCGAAGCTGAATATTCGCCAATCACTTCCACCGTTGGCCGGATAACACCCAACACTTTTTTATTCTCTCCGAAAGCCTGAAGGTCCTTTTGTTGGATACTTCGAAGTGCTTTTGCGGATGCGGTATTACACGCCAGGATGATAAGCGGGCAGCCTTTTTGAAAAAGCCATTTTACGCTTTGCAGCGTGTATTCATAAACAGTTTCAAAAGATCTGATTCCATAGGGTGCCCGCGCATTGTCACCTAAATACAGGTAATCGTACGCGGGTAGCGTCCGGACAATTTCTCTCAAAACAGTCAAACCACCGTAACCTGAATCAAATATTCCAATTGGTGCACTTTGATGCATATTCAAAAATAAAATGCCGCCTGGTTGAGACGGCACTTTATAAAATATTATTTGGTTAAACTATTTCGGCGTAGTTGCTGCTGCTGCGGGTGCAGGATCCTTAAGACCCAACTTCTTTTTTACCAATGGGCCGATATCGTTTCCGGGAGGCATGATGATCAAGGCTTCACGAGGAAGAACGTAAGTGTAACCATTTTCCTTTGCAACATCTTCAATTGCTCCCTGCAGTTTTTTCTGAATCGGCAATGAAAGCTCTTGTCTTTTCTGCTCAAACTGGTTTTGAATTTTTTGATCTTCACCGCTAAGATCTTGCACCTGCTTCTGAAGCTCGCCTCTTTTAACTTCTTTAAGGCTGGCACTCATGCCTGAAGAATCTTTGTAAAACTTCTGAACGGCTTCGTTCAAAGTAGTTTGTTTCTCCTGCGCATTTTGATATAACGATTTTTGAAAGTCATCAAGCTGGGTTTGAACCTGTGCTGCTTCCGGCATCAATTGTATGACTTCATCTGCACTGATATATCCAATCTTTTGTGCCTGGCTGGCGGTAGAAAGACCGAAAAGTCCAACTGAGAGCAAAAATAGTGTAACGAATTTTTTCATTTTGTGTGTGAGATTTATTTATAGAAAGTGTTTATTCAAGTGCATTTGGCTGCATTTACCGGGCGCTTTCGCATTTATTTAACACCCAGTTCCTTTAGCACGTCGTCGCTCTTGTCCAATTTTGGGTCGGCAAAGATAACAGTTATTCCCTCACTTTTATCTAAAATGAAATCATATAGTTTGGAGACTGCCAGCTTTTGAACAGCGTTATAAACTCGGTCCTGTATGGGTTTTATTAGTTCCTGTCGCTTTTTAAACAGATCTCCTTCGTATCCGAAACGCTTACGTTGAAGATCTCTAAGGTCTTTTTCATTGTTAAAAAGTTCGTCCTCTCTTTTTTTCCTTAGGTCATCGCTAAGCATTACCTGCTCAGCATCAAACTGCTTATACATTCTTTCCAAATCCGAACTTTTTTTATCAATTTCCTGCTGCCACTGTTGGCTGATCTGGTCGAGTTTTTCCTGCGACTGCGTGTATTCGGGAATTTTTTCAAGAATATATTTCGTGTCTATGACGGCATAACGTTGAGCAATACCCGCAATTGACAATAAGCTACAAATCAGGAGGACGAAAGTTGACTTCAACATTTTAAGCAATTTTGGGTGAAAAATTATTCGGGTTCCTGGCCGAGCATGAATGTGAATTTACCAGCGCCTTTGAATCCGGTATTGCCATTGATGCGGTCTAACCCTATACCATAGTCGAAACCAAGCAGCCCGAACATAGGGAGGAAAAACCGCATGCCCAATCCAACTGAACGCCGAAGCTTGAATGGATTATAATCTTTAAAAGTATACCAGCCGTTTGCGGCCTCAAAGAAGCCCAAACCATAAATTGTGCTGGTTGCGCTTGTGCTGAAGGGATACCTGAGTTCCAAAGAGTATTTATTGAATATGGTAAAGAATTCTCTTGCATTATTCAAATCCGGATTTATTTTAGGATCGGAGTTGTCGTATACCGGGTAGCCACGATGTGCAATAATGTCATATCCAAGAAGCCCATAGTTATTGCTCAAGCCGGCATCACCCACCTGGAAGCGCTCAAAAGGTGACGTGATCGTCTTATCCGTGTAGCGTCCGAGGAAACCATATTTTGCCGCTGCGCGGAAAATAAATTGCTTGTTTTTATCCGGACCCTTTCCTTGTCCAATCGGCACAAACCACTCGGCTGTAAATCGTTCTTTGTGAAATTCAACCAACTTGTATTGTTCTCCCGGATTTGGATCCCTGAATAATGAATAGGGTGGCGTAAGCTGCGTGCTTAGCACAAAGTTAGAACCACTCGTTGGGAAGATTGGGTTGGGGCCAGCAGAATTCCGGGCCAGCGTTATTTTCAAACTGACATTGTTTGAAATCCCATTTGTCAGGCCAGGAAATATGTTATAATTCTTCAGGTTGTACCGCTGAAAATTTAACTGGTAAATAAGCGCGAAAAAGTCATCCGGCCATTTCAATTGCTTGCCAAGAGAGAGGCTAAAACCGGTTGTCCTTATGAAAGAAGAATCAGCATATCTGCGGTCATAGAAGCCAAATTGATTAAAAGCGTTTGCATACTTAGTATCATAATAGCCAATAGTAAAAGAATTTCGTTTTTTACCGCCTAACCAAGGTTCAGTAAACGAAAAGTTGTAAGACCGGAATTGCTTACCGTTGCTTTGCGCACGAATGCTCAGCTTTTGCCCATCGCCGCTCGGCAGCGGTTGCCAAGCCTTTTTATTAAAAATATTGTATATCGAAAAGTTATTGAAAGTGACACCGAGTGTACCCGTTAACCCGATCCCTCCGCCGAATCCCGCTGAGAGCTCTAGCTGGTCGGATGATTTTTCTACGAGCGACCAGCCGATATCCACTGTTCCATTATCAATGTTTGGAACAATGTTGGGCGCTATTTTCTCCGGGTCAAAATACCCAAGTTGCGAAAGTTCCCGCTGGGACCTTATGATGTCTGCCCGGCTGAATTGCTCTCCGGGTACGGTCCTTAATTCACGACGAATCACATAATCTTTCGTTTTGTCGTTACCGGTGATTTCTACTTTACCGATGGTAAATTTTGGTCCTTCGCGGATGCGTATTTCGTGATCAATGGTATCATTGTAAACAGCAGTCTCTACAGGATCTATTTGGAAATAGAGATAACCATCATCCTGGTATAAGCTACTGATATCACCACCTTCAGGGGCTGGTTCCTTCCCGAGTTTTTTATTCAGCGTTTGCACGTTGTAGATGTCTCCCTTCTTAATGCCCAGGATAATGCTTAACAGGGAGTCTGAATATTTGGTGTTGCCCTTCCAGTCAATGTTTCCGAAGTAATAACGGTGCCCTTCATCCAGTTTCAAAGCCACATCAATATTCTCCTGGTCTTTGTAGGTTGTATCATTCACTATCACCGCATCGCGGAAACCAAGTGAATTGTAATAGCTTAACAATTTTTGCTTGTCCTCGAGATATTTGGCGTCGTTGAACTTTGAAGAGCTCAGGAATTTCAGGCGAATGTAGGGATCAAGTAACTCGCGCGTCTTAGTAGGAATAAGATAGCCATTAGTGATGAGATACTCGCTAAAGGTGAGCCTGTTGTTATTTGTGCTGTCAAATACATTTTTGTTATCAGGCGGAAAAAGTGTGATTCTTGATCGTTCCTTCGTTCCCTTTAATTGCTTCTTGAGTTTATTGGCGGGGACGGATTCATTGCCGGCGAAATAAATGTCATTTACCCGAACCTTGGAATTTTTGTTGACATCAAAAACAATAGTAACACCATTTGTATTTTTCGGATCCTTCGATTGCTGCACTTCTACCGCAACATTGCGAAATCCCTTATCGATATAATATTTCTTAATGGTGGATACGGATGACTTCCGTAGGTTTTCTGTAACCCTGGTTTGCCTTCCTTTTGTCAAACCCAATTTTGTGGTTAGCTCATCTGCTTCGCTTTTATTAATTCCCTTGAAACGAAACGAAGTAAGCGATGGCCTGTCTGTGACACTAATCTCTACTGATAACTTATCACCTGATAATTCTGTAAGGTAAATTGCGGCGTCGGCTATCAACCCCTGTTTCCATAGATTATTGATGGCACGGGAGAAATTATCACCGCCCGGAAGTGTTACCTTATCACCAACGGCCAGCCCACTGATGGAAATAATAAGGTTCGGATCGAAGGATTGTGTTCCGGTCACCTTAATATTTGAAATGCTGTATTGCGTCGGAGCTTTCGAATCCATGATCCCTTCAAGCCCCACATTTACAGACGATACAGGTACTGTGTCTTCAAGAGGTGTTGTGGAAATTGGTTGACTGAAAGCGGGAGTAATAGTGGTATCTGCAGGCGAAAGGACAGTGCTCGAGTCCGTTACATCCTGGCTGAAGGCGTTAGTTAGGGCAGTAATTGCTAATACTACTAAGAATAAAATCTTGTAGAATTTAGGCATCAAGACATGTTTTAAATGGCGGAAAGATAAATTCAATTGTATAAAACTATTTGTTAAAACGGACACGTGAAATGTAGGTTGGAAGGATGTTTTCAGGCAATTTGCTCGCTGGTTTTCCCAAACCGGCGCTCTCTTTTTTGGTAGTCGATTAAGGCGTGATACAGGTTTTCTTTTCTGAAATCCGGCCATAAAGTTTCAGAAAAATAAAGTTCAGCGTAAGCAAGCTGGTAAAGCAGAAAGTTACTGATGCGATATTCTCCGCTGGTGCGGATCATAAGTTCCGGATCAGGAATATTTGCGGTACATAAATACTTTTCAAAGATGGCAGAGTCAATTTCGTCAGGATCTACTTCTCCTTTTTTTACGTCTTCAGCAATGTTTGTCACAGCATTGATGATTTCCCAACGGCTGCTGTAGCTCAACGCCATAACGAGGTTCATTCCGGAATTTTTTCCAGTATCAGCGCAGGCTTCCTTCAATTCGTTCAGGGCATTCTGCGGAAGCAATGACGTGTTCCCGATAACAGAGAGGCGGATATTATTTTTATTAAGGGTGGAAACTTCCTGCTTAATTGTTTGAACCAGCAACTCCATCAGGCCCGTAACTTCATCCTTTGGTCTGTCCCAGTTTTCGGTGCTGAAGGCATAAAGGGTCAGGTATTCGATACCAAGTTCGGCGCAGCCTTCCACGATATTTCTTACGCTTTCTACCCCGCTATAATGCCCAAACAAGCGGTCCTCGCCTTTTTCTTTCGCCCATCTTCCGTTTCCATCCATAATGATGGCAATGTGCCGGGGAAGCTTGGTGGAATCGATCTGTTCTTTCAGGCTCATGCGCTATAAAAAGTGAAGTCAGGTAGCATTACCTGACTCGCGTGCAAAAGTAACGAAATTGCCTATATCTAATCCTGCGGAAAGTTGGTGCTAACTGCCGCTGGAACTAGAGTACGACAACTTATCAGAGTTTTGCCTCGGGGCATTTGTAGGAAGTCAGGTTGAACGATATACCGAATTCGGCAATAACGTACTGGTCTTTTTGCTTGCTCCACCCTCTCTGGCGGCCTTCTACTCCTATCGGCGTACCAAATTCGAAAGACCGGTCCTGCAACGTGGTAGCTATTGTAGCATTTGTTTGAGAAGCAAACTTGTCAACGCCTATGTAGGTGGTACTTACATCATCAAGATAATCAGTTGTTGTAAAACGGTGCGCTACTTCAAAAGATACATTCACCTTATCGGTTACCGCGTACTTTACGCCGAATCCAATAGGAATGCAGATGGCGATGGTGCCATAAGATTTCCGGCCATCGTAAAACGACTGTCCCTCTGTATTCAAAGGGCGGAGGTAATATTTTTCTCCATCATAAAAAGCATATGGATCGTAGCTGAAAATGCCCACACCAATTGTGGCGTAAGGAGTAAAGGCATAATCCGCTTCTGCCGGATTGAAACGGAAGAAATTAAAATCTCCCTGTACTGCGAGTTCAAAAATGTTAGAATTGAAGCTAAGGTTCCTGGTTTTCTGAAAATCATTTTTACTGTACCTGTCGCTATAGCCCAACTGCGCGAAATGACCTGCCAGACGTACCGCCGTGTAATTACCAAATTGTTTACGGAAGTAAACACCTGCTGCAAGCTTTGGCCGGTTGAAAGAAGCCCTGTTATTTAGATCTCCAAAATAATGTGCTGCACCAATGGTAAGGCCGAACTCACCCTCTTGCATATACGATGACTGGGCGTTAGCCTGGAAGATCGTTATAAGGGTAAAACAGATTAACGAAAAAATTGATTTCATAGTTGAGTAACGTTGGTAAGACGCGGCTACACTTATTTAATAACGAAGAAACGTTGTTTTATGCTTCGGGAAAGTTAAAAAATTTGTGTCTGTCAGCCCTCATATTTATCCCTGTTGATTAATTTCTCTTATCTAATCCCCAGGACAACTTGTTTCGCAGCGTCTGTAAAAAATTGTTTTCATTCAGTCGCACCAGGTTGATGTTGAATGTCTCCTTCCTTATTGCCAGCAGCACTTCCTTGGTAACTATCTCCCTTCGGCTGTCCAGGGTGCAAAGAAATCCATCTGTTCTGCCTTCTACTTCAAAAGACATAACGGTACTATCGGGCACGATGAGGGGTCGTATGTTCAGGTTGTGCGGCGCGACCGGCGTGATCACAAAACTTGCAGATTCAGGAAATACAACCGGACCGTTACAGCTCAAAGAATATCCCGTTGAGCCGGTAGGCGTAGCCACAATTAATCCATCTGCCCAATAAGTATTCAGAAACTCACCGTTCAGATATGTATGAATTTTCACCATTGGTGAAGTATCCTTTTTATGAATTGTAAATTCATTGAGCGCATAACATACTCCGCTGAACAAAGGCATATTTGCATCCAGGTGAAGAAGTGTGCGTTTGTCAGCTACAAAAGTGCGCTGCACAAGCGCTTTCACAATCGTATTAACTTCCTGCTTGCCAATGCTAGCCAAAAAGCCCAATCTGCCGTAGTTGATGCCAAGCACGGGAATTCCTTTGTCACCAACGAACGTTACGGCGTCTAACAAAGTTCCATCCCCGCCGATGCTCATCATGAAATCTATATCTTCTAAATCCTCGGGACAATTAAAAGTCGAGTATTTTCCGGTGATACTGACAGAGGAGTAGAACTGGTTGAAAAAATCCTGGTAAATGACAGGTTCTATTTTGTATCGGTCCAACTCCGCCAATAGAAGTTTTAAGCCATCCAGTTGTTGGGCTTCAATGCCACGGCTATAAATTGCTATACGCATAGAAATCTTTGCTTCCATCACAATGCGATAACATACGCATGGCGGGGTGTAAAAATAAAGTTTTTCAAAAAGGCCACGAGAGAGGAGAAGGAAAAGGAAACTAAGTGGGATTAAAAGGCTAAATATCCAGGTAATTCATCAGGTGACGATAATTGGTGTCGATGTCACTTTCAAAAACTTCTTCCCCGCTGTAGAAAGTTATGCTATAGTCATATCGTTCAAAGGCTGCCATAAGTGTCGAGATCTCTCTTTTGTTTACAATAATATTTACAATGACAAAATTGTCATCAGGGCGGATAGAAATGTTTAGGTGAAGAATGCTGGCGCCATCACTTTCGACGATGCGGTTAATTTCAGAGACCTTAAACTTTGTTCGTTCTACCCTCAATTCCATCATGCCACCCGGCTCGGATGCGCCAGCCAGTTCTCCAAGTGCAGTGATCAGCGATTGGTGAGAAATGGTGCCCAGGAAGTCACGGCTATCATTGATTACAGGGATAATATTGGTTTGATAAAGATTTGCAATTGTTACAACAAAGAGGAAATGATTATTAGCATTAATAGAAGCGGGGACAAAACTGTTTTCGAAGGCTTCTATGAGCCTATTTTTATTTTCTTCATCCAGCAAGTCGTCTTCACTGATCAGACCGAGGTATTTTTCTTCTGCCACAACGGGTAGGTGAGAGATTTTAAAATCTCTCATTAGCTGGAGAGCCTTGGACAGGCTATCAGTCAGCTTTAGCTGTGGAATAATATTATTTGTTAATTCGTATGCCAGCATAGTGAAATAAAGGGTATACTGAAAATGAGGAAAATAACGGAAAATGTAAATAAGACCAAAAAAATCAATGAAGTGTTGCAGCAGATACTTTCAATTTTGAAAGGAAACCGCTGAGGATCTCATTGAATTCAGTTGGAACTTCCATCATTGGTGCATGCCCACACTTATCAATAAAGTGCAGTTCACTATTGGGAATGAGCTTGTTGAATTCTTTTGCAACAAAAGGCGGGGTGATCGTATCATTATTCCCCCAAATCAAACAGGTTGGCTGTTTTACCTGGCTGACCTCTTCACCAAGGTTATTCCGAATGGCAGATTTAGCCAGCGCTATTATTTTAATAACCTTCATCCG